>JASJDR010000020.1 GCA_030065615.1 Xenococcus sp. MO_188.B8
CCCAAGATGCCACGATAGGATTTTCTACCAAAGTATCTGTAGTGATCACGTAAATCTTTTTCGTTCTCTTTTCTTGTGGTAAGGTCGCAATAGCATTCCAAATAAGTTGCAATACGGCGGTAGAATCTTTCCCTCCTGAATATCCAACTACCCAAGGTACGGCATCAAGGCAATACAATTGTTGGATTTCTTGGATTAATTGATCGATATGGGTAATCAACTCGGAGACATTACGCGAGGCTGACAAAGTAGTTTGTGCCTGTGTCATGTTATCTTTCTTGGTGTTTATAGTCTAGATTATTAAACAACTAGCTTTGACAATAACAGGAAAATGGTCGATTTATCTTAACAAACTAGGCAAATTTAATAATTTAACGGCGTGAAACCAACCTTAGAAATAGTTAATAATTTAGAATGCATTCTAATAGACTATAGATATCGGCAAAACTCTCAATCATAAAAATACTTGGACAACTCTGAAAGTGAAATATATTGGCTGGCTGGCCTTAAAATAGCTCGACAAGTTCCAGTATCTAGTTGCTTGTGATTGGGAATAGTCAGAGTTTTTTTGCCAGTTTCAGTGACACGACGCATTTTGATATGACTACCACGCTGACTATGTATCTGAAAGCCGAATTTCTCAAGTATTTTGATAACTTCTGAGCCAGATAATCGCTTGAATCTAGTGCCGCTGCGCGGAAGTCAAAAGTCAAAAGTCAAAAGTCAAAAGTTTTTTAGAGCAAAGGTTTCAAGCTTTGTGAATGGGTGTTGTATTTAAGCCCACATCCACTAGGCATATTCTGGCTGAAGTTCAAAGGTTACAGAAAGAGACGGTTTTGCCACTAGACCAAATTCAGTGGGGTCTTCGCCTTCAAGATGGAGGCTAACAGCTTCCATAAGATTTCTTGAAGTTTCATCTAGTGTCATGCCTTGAGTAACAACGGAGATTTCTATACATTCAGCGATATAACCCTTATCATCCCCTGGTCGAATTATGGCATGTATGTTTTGCTGTAGACGGCTCACTCTAGATTTGCTCCAATTTCACGTAACTTTAACCAATTAAAAACTTCTTCTGACGTAAGTTGTAAGTTAATATCTTTGAGTACTTGAAGTTGTTGACTATCTCGACATATTTGTATTTCTTGTTGAGGAGTTAAGATTAGTATGGAATAATCATCTGGATCAATTAACCATCCTAATTGGCTGCCATGATGCAGACAATGTAAAAGATTATCAATTACCCGATTTGTATTCTGATCTGGAGAAAGAATTTCAATAGACCAATCGGGAGCTTGGGTAAAATTATCTTCTGGTTCCCCAAATTCATTGAGTTGAATCTTATCCCAAGACACGACAACAATATCGAGAACAATTGAACGACCGCCAAAAGTACAGCGCAATTCAGGTAAAGCAAGATAGTTACTCTTTGGACTATCTAATTTAGCTAATAGTCGTTTCTGTAAAATGGAATGTCGAACTTTAGGCATTGGTTTCTGAATCGCATTCCCGCCTACATATTCCCAAGCCGGAGATTCTTCGAGGTTAGGCAACTTGAGAAATTCTTCCAGCGTTAGTTTTTGAGTGAGTACAGTAGCCATATTCTAGTTGAAGGATTCTAGATTTAAACCTAGTATATTTTATCTGGCTAAACTGCAATATTGCAGAAGTGTGATCGCATTTCAGATAAGTTGCAATAAGGCGGTCGAATCTTTCCCTCCTGAATATCCAACTACCCAAGGTACTGCATCAAGACAATACAATTGCTGGATTTCTTGGGTTAATTTATCGATATGGGAATCAACTCGGAGACATTACGCGAGGCTGACAAAGTAGTTTGTGCCTGTGTCATCTTATCTTTCTTGGTGTTTATAGTTAGATTATTAAACAACTAGATTTGACAATAACAGGAAAATGGTCGATTTGTTTTAACCAACTATTATTTATTCAGTTACTGATTATACTATTGCACTCTCCCCAGCTCATGCAGAAGCTTCTCTCTAAAAGCCTTACATGCTGCATATTATGAGAATTTTATGAGAATTTTATACATCGTCGCAAAAAAGATACACATAAATTTATTGGTTTATTTAAGATTTTTTAAATACTGAGGAAAATATTTATCCCAATCTAGAAAATTTATTTGCTCTTCTGCAAAAGGGTTAGGTAGATATACAATATTATCTTTAATTCTTGCAATGACACCCGTCAAATTATTGGAAATGCTAGAATTTGTAATCAAAATACCTGGCTCGCGGATATAAGAATCTGATTTAGGCTTAAACCCCATATTCATCAGAAAATTATTCCATCCATTCTTCTTGGCTTTAATGACGGAAGAAGTTTCAGCATAATTTTGTAGACCAGTCTTACTGGAATGAATCAACCCTGTATAGCATTTTGAGCCAAAAAGTAATGTAATCAAATGTTCTTCAAAAAAGCATCTCTGTCTAATATCTAGAGCAACTATATATGGTACTTTTTTTTTTCTTCTTTCCATTTCATTCTCTTGTTTGCTTTTCTTTCAAGCTCAAACTGAATTCGAGGCTTGATTAAATCGGCAGGATTAGTTAGAACTTCTGTTGAACAACATGCGTAATAACCATGATTCAAAAGTGATTGAGTAAATTCTACCTTACAGCCTAAAATATCGATATCATGCGGAAGTGTATCAACTTCTGTAATAACTTGTTTAAATTTTGCTACAAAATCATGTATTAGTTTTTCTCTATTTTCTCTTTCTTCATAAGAGGTAACAGGATAAGAAAAATCTTGACAATATTGAATATTAACTCGAAACTTTGTTTTTCTAATTATAGGAATAATCAAGTTAGCTATATTATCTGTTGTATCGTCATCTTTGATTTTAGCAACCTCAATTAAAAATTTAATATTATCCTTCTCCGCACATAAATCTGGGCTTGGTAGAGTTTGATTATTTTCTTGCCATTCTAAACTCGAATCTGATATAAAAGAAACGTCAAAATTCAAATTTTTCAATTCATTAGCAAAATATAATTCTGATTCTAATGATAGGAATTTATACCAATTCGTAGCTTCAGAAAATTTTTCTTGAATACCAGTATTATTCTTGAAATTTTGATCATGGCGTAGTTTTTCAGCTATTGCTAGTATTTGCAAAAACTTCGATAAATTACTTTCTTGCTCATCAAATATTTCGGTAACATTATAAAAGTTTTCGGGATTATTCTGATAAGCAAAATTAACAATTTCAGGTAAGTCGCTTAGCATAGAAGCATAGATATTAGAATTCATAATAAAATCGGTAAACACTTTCCATTACTATGTTTTGCTATTTTAGCTCATATTTTTTGATTTTACAGTTTTATTGTAAGATAATAATTTGATTGAATTGTAATTTCATAATTGAAATTGCTCTCAACTCTAAGAAATAACTCTCTTTGCGCCTTTGCGTCTTTGCGCGAGAAAAGAGAGATTGTTTGGCTAATAATACTTAACTTCAAACTTAAGATTGATCGCGTGAATAATCTCTCTAGGATCTTTAGTATAAGTCAAAGCAAGTAATTCATTACTAACAGTCATTAATTGTTCAAAATCAACTAACTTTTCTAACTCTTGATAATCTATCCCTTCAAATATTTCTTTAGCTGCACCCAATATCGCTTCAAACTGACAATTCAATATATGTTCATCCCATTCACCTTGTTTAATATAATGAGATTTCTTGCCTAATTTGTTACGCTTTTGAATTGCCAGGAGGCTATTACTAATAGCAAGCTTACAACTTTTAGTAACTCTTTTTTTGACTTGAATTTTAATTAGATGAATCAGCAAAATCACCAAGAAAGATTCTAAATTATTAATCTTATCTTGTCTTTCCATCGCTTCTAAATCTTCTACTATGGCAAATGCGCGATCATATTCTTGGTGGAGTAAACATTGCTTTAACTCTAGTATTTCTTCCATAGATAACTCTTGCTCTAGTAGCTTAATTCAAAATGCATGAAGCCAATAATTTCTGCTGATGCATTACTTTAGTTAATTGCACTTTATTCCTATGATAGTGACTATGATACACAAGAATGCTTATAAAACGCGATCGCTGATTAAGAAAAATCAAATAGACTCTGAAACAATTTTTTCAAACTATTAGATTACGATAAGCTTCCTCATCAGCTTCAGATGACCGTTCGCTAAGAGTATCAGAGACTGATTCTAAATATTCCCAATCTATGGGAGATAGTTTTTTTATCAGCACTCCTTCTTCTTGAATTTCAAAAGTAACATGATCGCCTTTTTCAATTCCTAGTTTTTTTCTTACTGCTTGAGGAATAGTGGCTTGGTATTTTTGAGTAACCTTGGAAGTTAATTTAGTTTTCGAGATTGCCATAACCAATATTGACTAACTAAGCATCTACTCTAGTTATACCGTAATACCGTATTACTAAAAGAGTTAAACTATATTAAAAGAAAATTGCTCCTAAACTCAACAAATAACTATAAAAATAAATTCTCTTCGACAACGGCAAATCCCATATAATTTAAGACTGTGCTGTATATTCAAAAACGCAGTCAAACCGCACTAAACCATAAAGGTTACATAAATTCTGGTTGTTTAACCGAAAATCTATTGTTTTAACTGATTTTTACAGAGAGAAAACTCTATTATGATTCACGATATATTTATGCCTGCCCTTAGTTCCACTATGACTGAAGGCAAAATTGTGGAATGGGTAAAATCTCCAGGAGATAAAGTAGAGAAAGGAGAAACCGTAGTAGTAGTAGAATCCGATAAAGCGGATATGGATGTTGAATCCTTCAATGCTGGCTACTTAGCAGTTATTTTAGTTGAAGCTGGACAGGAAGCTCCAGTAGGTAATGCTATTGCTTATGTAGCAGAAACTGAAGCAGAAATCGAGGAAGCTAAAAAACGGGCTGCATCAGGTAAAGGAAGCACTGCGGCACCTCCCTCGGCACCGAAACCCGCGGCTGCTGCTACTCCCGTTGCGGCAACAGCTACCACCACCACAACTAGTAATGGCAATGGCAGAACTGTCGCTTCTCCCAGAGCTAAAAAACTTGCTAAAGAATTTGGTGTTGATCTCAAAACTTTACAAGGATCTGGTCCCTATGGAAGGATTGTAGCGATAGATGTCGAACAAGCTGCGGGTAAATCTTCTACTAAGAAGGTAGCAACTCCCATAGCGACAACTATTGCTCCTCCTGCTCCTGCTCCTGTCGCTGCACCAGCACCAGTACCAGCACCTGTTAGCGTTACTCCAGGAGAAACTGTACCACTAAATACTTTACAAAAAGCAGTGGTACAAAACATGGTAGCAAGCTTACAAGTGCCTACATATCATGTCGGCTATACCATTGCTACAGATGAACTAGATAAGCTCTACAAACAAATCAAACCTAAAGGGGTAACGATGACAGCTCTCTTGGCTAAGGCAGTAGCTGTTACCTTGCAGAAACATCCTGTGGTTAATGCCAGTTATGTACCCGATGCCATCAAATATAGTTCCCAGATTAATATTGCTTTAGCAGTAGCAATGCCAGATGGGGGCTTGATTACTCCAGTGTTGCGCAATGCTGATCAGATGGATATCTATTCTCTATCTCGTAGTTGGAAAGATTTGGTCAACCGTGCTAGAGCTAAACAGTTACAACCTGAGGAATATAGTACAGGAACATTCACTCTTTCTAATTTAGGAATGTTTGGCGTAGATAACTTCGATGCTATCTTACCACCAGGACAAGGTTCCATTCTCGCGATTAGTGCCGCCTCTCCTCAAGTAGTTGCTAATGATGCGGGTATGATGGGTGTTCGCCGTCTAATGAAGGTGAATATCACCTGCGATCATCGGATTATTTATGGGGCACAAGCTGCGGCTTTCCTTCAAGATTTAGCAAATTTAATTGAAACTGATGCTCAATCTTTGACTCTATAGTATAAAGATATCGTAAGGGTTTAGTAATGCTAAATCCTTACATCAATTCTAGATCACATGTCTTGTTTTTAACTCTAACTATATATTAAATAGTGATTCTAAAAACCATTACTATCTAGATATATTTGAAATGTTACTTGAGTTTACTTAAAAATATATTACGTAGCCACTGGTTAGTTTTTAAAGGTAAAAGTAAGGCTAGAACTTTCAGGTTAGGATATTGTAAACAACTTTTGATAATCCAAGGCATTGCTGACAGTAAGCTCTGATAACGTAATGATTTACCAATATAAAAAATCTTGGCTGCATATATTTTACGAGTATTAATATATCCTTGATTTGCAATTTCAGACTGATATTTTTTTAAAATAATCTTGACGGCTGCTATTTGGCGCTCAGATTTTCCAGTAATTTGATGATGAGGTTTTTCAGCAATGGTATATCTCAAATTATAAGAATTATCATGTCCAATTAAAGTTTTCTGACAACATCTTATCCAAAGGTCATAATCTTGTAGTGCAGGCATTTTTTCATCAAAACCTCCTACTTGATGAAAAAGTTTTTTCTTGAGTGCTACAGAAGAAGTTGAGCCGATTAAATTATCATATAAAATCTGTGGATAGAGATTACCTTTTGCTTTTGGTGTGACTTGATATAGTATTGTGGTTCGTGCTGTTTCGTTGACAATTAATTTGCCAGAATAAACTAATCCAATCTGGGAATTATTATCAAAGATATTTAATTGATCACTGATTTTTTTAGGCTCCCAGGTATCATCATCATCGAGAAACATGATAATATCTCCAATCGCGATCGCGGTACCTTGATTTCTCGCTTTACAAGCACCTTGAGAAGTTTTAAATCTCTTAATGATTGTTATGGTTTTATTCTCTCTTTTATATTTTAAATTATCTGCAACAATATTGTCTGAAGCGTCATCTATAATGATAATTTCTTCGGGAATCCGAGTTTGATTACAGACACTATCATAAGCTCGCTGTAGTTGTAATGGTCGATTGTGAGTTGTGATGATAACTGATACTTTCATTTATTAAAAGCTGATAAGTAACATAATTTTGTAAGGTAATTATTTCCGATGCCGTAATTTATAGTAAAAAGACATTAGAGAATCACTAAATATTGTTTTAATAGTAAATTTAGTTACTGTAATTAAGTACCAAGAACAACAAATCCATAAATTATGTAACACTGGTAGACTATTCTTTCTAATCTGAAAATGTTCTTGACATCTAACCCATATACTCGAAAATTGCTCAGAAATGCCTCCTAATTTCATATTAGCGATTTCTTCTTCAGTAAAAATAAACTTAACTAAAGAATTATGATAGAACCTAAAAATTAATTCATAATCGCCACAAATACGATACTTAGTATTAAATAAGCCTAATTTGTCGTAGGTATTTGTAGCAATAAAAGTTGCAGGATGATTTATCGGCATGCCGCGATTGATCTTGGCATCTAGTAACTTCTGGTTTTTCCCGATTCTGAATTGATAATTTTTATCTAGATCAAATTTATACATTGCTCCAGTAATCACTAGCAAAGGATAATCTTGAACATGTTGATTATATATATTTACTATTTCTGAGATAGCATTTTGAAGATAAGTATCCCCGCAATTTATTAACCCAATTATTTCTCCTTTAGCTACTCTAATACCTTTATTCATAGCATCATAAATACCTTCATCTGGCTCACTACACCAGTAATTGATCGCAGATTCATAGTTACCAATAATCTCTAAAGTTCTATCACGAGAACCACCATCAATTATTATATATTCAATATTATTGTAGGACTGTTCAATAACTGATTGAATTGTGGTTTCTAATTCTAATTCCCCATTAAAAACTACAGTGACTATCGAAACCAATGGTAATTCAGTACTATTTTTTTTTAAGATATCTTTGTCTCCCATTAATCCTATATTATCTTAATTAATTTTAGGCATTATGAATTATCAAAAAATGTTGAGTTTTTCTCTTAAACTGTGCCAAGCTAAGGCTGCATATCTTTTAATTCCAGCATATTGATGTAAATTGACATATTGGGCTAATTTTTTTCTTGGCGCGATCGCTCGACAATCTGTTACTTTAGTGAAATTGAAAAATTCTCCTGTTAAATCAAAGACAACATTTAGTTCTGAGGGAATTAATTCTAGGGGATAGGACTTTATCGGGTTGGAAGAATCTCGGATTGTCATGAGATATTCTGATTTGATTTTAGTTAAATTTTTGGTACCATAAAAATCAAATTCTAGAGCATATTCTGCTAACCAAGGAAGGTATTGATAAAGCGATCGCGGTTCTAATTCATAATAAGCATCATAGATAGCCTGGGAAGAGTTGAATTCACTAAAATTAAAATTTTTACTTCGCAATAAAAGATAAGCATGATAGTTGTCATGTTTGCTTATAATATGTGCTCCTGGCTCACTGCAATTAGTAGTTAAAGAAATACGGGGAATTACAAAATATTTTTTGGTCTCAATCATGTATTTGATGAAATATTTTTTCCAAGAACGATCTGACCAACTAGCTACTTTATTAGGTATTTGATCTTGTTTATTAATAGTAATTCTCTGATTTATTTTGTACCAATTTTTAAATTCCTGCCATTGTTTTTTTGTCCAGGCTTGTCCCCAGGAAGTGGCACTTTGTAAAAAGTAATTATCAAATCCATCATCAAGCGGCATAAATCTTATTTGAGCATATTCATTATAAAAATAAGAGTATAAAGAAATACCACTAATATTAGCGTGATCTTGATAATAGTTGAGAGCTTGACAACAGTAGTTATAAAAAGCAGGAGCCACAACCAAATCATCTTCTAAAATAATTACAGACTGATATTGTTCTGTGAAATCTCCACAAAAAATAATATGTTTTTTTAATCCTAAATTTTCCGAATGTTTAATAATTTCTTTATGACCAAATTTCCAAGTAAAATTTTTGGCAACGGAGATTACTTCTGAAGAATTACTATGGTCAATACTGATAATTAAAGTAATATAATCATATCCAGTATAATCTGCCTGAGCTAGAGAGTTTAACAATCTTTGTAGAGAATTAGGTCTATTATAAGCAACAACTATGATTACTGGTTTAATTGTCATACTCAAGATGTCTAAGGTTATTCTGATTGATCCTTGTAGACTAATACTAATTTGTGTTCAGATACAGAACTCATTCCTGATTTAAAACTTATTCCTGATTTAACAGGTAGGGAGTAGGGGACAAGGCTCTCAAAACTGAAAATCTTAAAACATACACGTAGGAGCATTTCCGCCTAAGGAGAGTTTAGGGATTTAGGGAGATGAGATAATATCAAAAGTCACTTGTTCTCGACAGATTATTATCATGCAACAACCTTCTTCTATGCAATTTCTTTCGACCGAGGAATCAGCGGATGTTGACGCGGCATTGCTAGACTCTTCGGAAAAGTTTCTTACTCGACTGACTATTTCTTCCCTAAGACTATTAAACATAATTGCTGAGGATTTAGGGACACCTGTAACGGAATTAACCCATAAACAAATTATTGCTTGGTTTGAAAAAGACGGTAAAATTCGCCGTGAACAGGGAAAAGATGCTGCAACACTTCAATGGTAATTATCGAAGTTAGAGAAAGACCCGTCGTTCTGTCTCCCCATTCGTCCCACCCCTCTATAATCTCCCCACCCCTTCCAACCTTCCCCTATAGGGGAAGACCATATGTTCGGGAAGACCATATGTTCTCTCTCCTTGCAGGAGAGAGGTAGAGAGAGGTCGGAGCTACAATTGTCTCCCTCCTTTCAGGAGGGATTAAGGGAGGTTGGATAATAAGGGCAAGCACGCACCAAGAGAAACAGTAGGGTCTGTCTGACTACTTTTTGCCACAATAGAAAAGTAAGGAATGAGAAAGCTGCTAAATTTATCCTAATCGTGAGTTTTCTCATTCCTTGTAACTCAACTCAACTATTGCTTTTTACGAGATCGCTCTTTATAATTGTTACCGTGTTATTACTGTGTAAGTTATGGACGATGTTCAGTAGTTAGAATCCAACAAAGGGTAGGAGACATTAGGATGCTAAAAATAGTTACCATGCCAATTACCCAAAAAATATCACTATTCGCTAAATACATAATTAATCAACCTCTGATTCGCTTAGTGGTAACGTATTTTGAGGTGCGTTCCTTCAGGGCGATGCCTTACTTCCGTCTCTAGGAAATGAGATGAACGAAGTCACATATTTTTCTACATACATATCATAGCACACAAACAAGTAGTTAATTATACAAAAAATTACAGTTTTTTAAATTTTAATAGGATTAATAGGAAGCTTAATAGTGAAGGTTGTAATATTGTCTTGACTTTCCAATTGAATTTCTGCGGCTAGAAGTTCGACCAGTTTTTTAACTAGAGCAAGTCCAATCCCTGAGCCGCCAAATTGCCACGGATCATGAGAGGGAATACGATAAAATTTATCAAAGATCAATTCTTGTTGTGATGGTGAAATCTCAACTCCAGAATTGCTGACACTTAAAAAGACTTTTCCTTCTTTGGTCCGAGTAATGACCGAAATTTGTCCTTGAGCGGGAGTGTATTTACAAGCATTGGTCAGAAGTTCATTGATAACTCTTTCTAAAAGTGAAACATCTGAATGAACTAAAGGTATTGCTGAAGGAAAAGAAATAATCAACTGTTGTTGTTGATTCAGAGCTTGATCCCTAAATGGTTCTACTAACTTAGGAATCAATGAGGTTAGGTCGATCCATTCCCTAATTAAAGTGGCACTCTCAGCATCAATGTAGCATAGAGTGATTAAATCATTAACTAATTTATTTTGTTTGTTACAAGAATTTTTAAAAATCTGAAATACTCGCTGAAAATTTTGAGATTTAAGTCCTTTTATGCCTTGGGTTATGATCAGTTTCTCTAAGGTTTGAGCTGCTAGTAAAATACTGCTCATAGGAGTACGAAGTTCGTGGGAAATAGTTTTCAGAAAATTATCTTTGAGATTATTGAGTTTCCCGAGTTCTTCCACCTGAGATTGGGCATTTTCATAAAGTCGAGCCTGACGAATCGCAATGGCACATTGATTAGCTACCTGCTCTACTAAACGAACCTCTAATTCATCAAACATTTCTTCTGGTGGTCTTAGTAACCATAAATTCCCTAAAACTCCCCTATTATCAAAAATCGGACAAACCAGTCTCGTACAGTGAAGTTTTTTCGGACTTAATTCGGGAATTTTTTCGACAAATTGTAGAGACTGTTTTTGCAATAGTTGTTGATAAAGTTCTGGAAAATCGGCTACTCGTCTAGTTGTTCCCTGACAAGCTACTGAATTTACACTGCATTCATAGACGATTGTGGCGATTGTTTGTTGATTATCATAGAGTTCGATTTTACATCGCTCAATTTTTAAAACCTCCCTCACTTCTTGGGTTACTGTCTCTAGGATTTGAGTTTCATCTAAGGTATCTCTTATTTTTTCAGTAATGCTTCTGATTAAGGACTCAAATTTAAAAGAGCGTTCCAATTTAGCAGTCCGTTTTTGAACCTTAAGTTCAAGATAATCATTAAGACTTTGCACTTTTTGATAAAGCTCTGCTTGTTGAACAGCAATGCCGACTTGAGTAGTTAGTTGCTTGAGTAGTTCAACTTCTGATAAATTCCATTTGCGAGGAGATTGACAATGCTGAGCTATTAATAGTCCCCAAAGTTTATGTTCAGCTATGATCGGCACCACAAGATTCGCTTTAACCTCGAAACTAGCAAGCATCTCGATATGACAAGGAGTTAAACTACTATTGAAAATATCTGCTACTACTTGTACTCTTCCCTGTTTATATTTTTGAATGTGACTTGGGGTGAAACAAGGATCGTGAATTCTTGAGCCAAGAACTGTTTTCCAGGAATTGCCTACTGATTCTACAACAATTAGTCCACTCCAATCTGGCTCAAAACGATAGACTAGAACCCGATCTGTTTCGAGAAATTTTCTTACTTCTTTGACTGTTTGCTTAAGGATTAGATCTAACTCTAAAGACTGACGGATGCGTAAAGCAATCGCAGCTACCAGTTTGTCTCCTTTTGCTTGCCAGGAATGATTTTTGATTGATGAATCAGATTTTGACAAGAGATTATCTTGGTTGAAAAAACTAGACTCGCTTTAAATAATTTAATATTTTTTTAAGTTTTTGTTGGTTTATTTTTACAAAATTTTAAATTAATTAACTTTTGTTTTAATTTTGAGCTTCGCCAAAAATAAATAAAAGATTAACTAAGTATTTGTACCCAATATCTTCTGTTACATTTGTTAAGCAATGTTAAGTACAGTTGGTTATTGGGAGGTTAGCCATAGCTAGAGGTATGAAGAAGGAGAAGTTACTGAGACAATATGCTAAAGGGCAAAGAGACTTCAAGCTGGCTAATCTTCCGCAAATAGAGTTACAAACTGTCAATTTATCAGAAGTAGATTTCAGCCAAGCGAATTTGACTGAAGTTAACTTTACAGGGGCAAATTTAACCAAAGCAGTTTTTTATCGAGCTGCTATTGAATTAGGAAATTTTAGCGAAGCAGATTTACGGGAAACTAACTTTAGAGAAGCGAATCTGAGCCAATCACTTTTTTATAAAGCTTCTTTGTTCAAATCTCAACTGCAGAAAGCTAATCTCACGCAAGCTATTGTCACCAGAGCTTTTTTACAAGATGCAAAATTAAATCAAGCTGTTTTAAGAGCGGCTAATCTACAACAAGCCAATTTAACTAATGCCGATTTGAGGGGGGCAGACTTAAGGGATGCCAACTTGGAAGCAGCATTTTTGGTAGGAGCGAATTTGTTTGAAGCTGCTTTAGAAGGCGCGAATTTAGATAAAGCTATTCTAACCAGTGCAATTATGCCTGATGGAACTATTTTTCAACCGGAGTGAAGCCCTCAGTGATATTTTGAATAGTCTAGTATCTAGGAATTGTCTCAAATAAAAAGACCCGAAGTCCACGCCTGTCTCAAGCATCCCGTATTGCTGCTACCGTCAGGTCCTGACAAGGTTTGGGCGTTAAAACTGCGTGGGTCCGAGTCCTCTAATAGGATAACATCATTGGGGTGCTTGTTACACAATTTGATTAATTCTCGTTAAGAGTTAAAAACTTTTCCAAAGCTGCAACCATTTCTGGGGGCCAACGACGAATAGTGGCAACCCATTCTAGATTTTGATAGCGGGGATCTAAACCAACTGCTGCAACCCAATTACTTTCGGCTTCTCCTTGTTGACCTTCGACCCAGAGAATCGCAGTCAGAGCAGCACGAACGTCGGCAAAGGTAGGATATTTCCGCACTAAATTTTTGAGCTGGCGTAATGCTTCTTGATGATCGCCGATTTGATAAGTAACTAGGGCGCTATTTGCCAGAGCCACGGCAAAGTTTGCAGAGATCGCAGAAGCCTGTTGATAATCGGCTAAGGCCGCGCGCCATTGATGTTGTCCAGCCTGGGCATTTCCACGATTATTATAAGCTACCGGATCTTGAGGATTAATTGCTAATACTTGATTGTAATCGGCGATCGCATGTTGCCAGTCTTGTTTTAATTCGTAGGCAATGCCGCGATTGAGATAGGGATCGGGATATTGATCCGTAATTGCGATCGCATGGTCAAAATCAGCGATCGCTGCATCTATTTTTTCTTGAATCACCCGGACATTGCCTCGATTGCTCCACACTGCAGGGTTCAGGGGAAATTCCTCGATTAATTCTGTCCAATAGAGTTCTGCTTGGGCAAAATCACCTTGATTGGCAGCTTCAAAGGCTTTTTGAGCGATCGCTTCTCCCTGTTCTAGTTGTTGTTGGCTAATCTGAACCTTGTCTGTTTGAGCCAACACCGTAGCATCTATTCCCCACAGTGAGAACAAACCGATTAACAAAATACATATTAACCAACGGCGCATTAGACTATCTCCCAAAGTACAAATACTTATTAGTGTATGCTATTGGTCGGAATTTTTCGGCACAAAATTGAGAGATACGCCATTAATACAATAACGTTGACCTGTAGGAGCCGGGCCATCGTTAAAGACATGTCCTAGATGTCCGCCACAACGACTACAATGAACTTCGGTTCTGACCATGAATAGAGAACGATCTACAGTAGTCTCGATCGCATTTTCTACGGGTTGATAGAAACTAGGCCATCCTGTGCCACTATTGAATTTAGTTTCTGAGGTAAATAATACTTGTCCACAACCAGAACATTCATATTGACCTTCATCATAGAGTTTATCTAAAGGACTAGTCCCTGCTCTTTCGGTACCATGTTTGCGTAGGATACGGAATTGTTCTGGAGAGAGGGTTTGTTTCCATTCCTGCTCAGTTTTTTGAACTTCGTATTCGTTAGAAGAGATTGCCATTAGAAAATATAAAGATTTTTTAAATTTGCATTACCTTTAAATTATGACAAGATCCTGAAAAATTAATCAACCGAGTAAGGAGAGAAAAAAAGGTTAAGAGTTAGAGGCCAAAGGAAAGTAGCAGGAACTCTCGCCTACTCTACTTACTCCACCAAAAATGCACCATTAGCGCTACCTGAGTTGTTGTTGGCTGGTTAATTACAACATCAACTGTAATAACAAAGAGCCGACTCCCCCAAGGAACTTACCAACATTAGCTGCTCCTCGTTCTCTTTCTCTGATATCTATTTCTAATTGGTGAGCTAACTGTATATTATCTAGGAATTTTTGGGAACTTTCCTGTCCTAATTCGTTTTCTTGCTCTTCAAATAGTTTTACGGCGATTTCTGTATTTTTAACAGCTTTAGTATGATCATCATTTTTATAGTAAACAACTCCTAATCCCAAATAAGCAGGAGCAAATTCAGGATCGATATTAATAGCGCGATAATAATGAGCGATCGCTGCTGGATAATTACCGCGATTGCCTTCTCTGACGCCCCAACGATGAAATTGTGCTGGGGTTGCCGCTTGTTGAGAAATACCTTTGACTCCATCCAGAAGAGCCGTATCTAGATCGACTCCGTCTAACTGCGTATTTAACAAATAAGCATTTCTTAAATCGGTTCCTGTTAAAATGGCATCTGTTAAAATCGCTCCACTGAGATTGGCACCATATAAAGACGCTCCAGTAAGATTGGCTCCAGTAAGATTGGCTCCAGTAAGATTAGCCTGGGAGAGATTGGCGTTTACTAAATTAGCACCAGTTAAATTTGCACCAACCAAATCCGCCATTACTAAGCCAGAACCTCTGAGGTCACATTTATTACATTGTTTACTTAGTAATAATTTATTGAGATGGCTGAGATTTTCTGCTTGCAGAGGAAGGGAGATCGCGATGGCACTAATTAAGGTAAAAATTCCAACTATAGTAGGTTTCATAGGGCTTAATCTAGTCTAGGGGAAGATGTCGCTATTCTAGCTTTGGTCTAGATGAAAGTCACGACTTGCGCTTTGCTCAAGGGAAATTACGTAGTTAACGGCTAATAGCTTATAGTTTTAAAGATTGAAATCGGGTAAAACAAACTGGGGATCAGGGAAAACTACAACTATCAAGGATGCGATGGCAATCTCGGATGGATAAACCTTAACCTCCCGATTACTATTTATTTACTTTCGTCAAATACACTAGTACTCGAGTCATTCCATGTTGAATCAATATTTATAATTATGTTGTTGACTGATAGGCTAACACCGAGTATTTATCCAGAAAAAGAATCGGAGCTATTATTAGAATTTTATGAAAAAGGAGCAGAAATCTCGCTATTAAATACTGGTATCTGGCAAGTTTATCGGGGTGTAGTGCAATTAAGTAAGATTGATGTTTCAGGCAAAGAAATAATATTTGGTTGGGCAACCCCTAATCATGCTTTTGATAACAGTATTGATAATTCTGTTATTTATCGTGCCCAAGCTTTATCTGATGTTTATATCAGATGTTTGACTCCTCAGTACCTTAAAATATATCCTCAGGTTATTACAGAACTCATTGCTAAATTAAGTTACCACTTACTCAAAACTGAACAACTTTTAACCATTACTGCTATCAAGCGAGTTGAAGAACGGTTGTGGGAATTATTAGTAATGCTGAAAGAAGAAATGGGAGATCCTGTAGTTGAAGGTACTCGCCTGACAGTACGTTTTACCCATCAAAATTTAGCTAATGTTATTGGCGCTACTAGGGTAACTGTAACTAGAATTTTGGGGGAATTTCAAACTAAAAAATGGATTGAATTTGATAGCGATCGCCATATTATAATTAAGAAGCAATAGTTGAATTCTTGCTCAATTTTAAATAGGCTATTAATAAGCCAAAAATACCTATTCCAGTAAAATATTTCATAGCATCAGGAATTGCTGGATTAGGAGAAAAAAACCCCTCAATAATCCCTGCAATAATTAGCATCGGTACAATCCCAAATAGTAATTTTGCGGCTTGGGTAGCATTCTTTTTAACTGCATCCGGGCGACGATAGTTACCAGGAAAAACCATCGCTTTACCGATAAGTAAACCCGCACCGCCAGCTAAATAAATTGCCGGTAATTCTAGCGCGCCGTGGGGAAAAACAAACGCCCAAAAGGGATAACCTAAATTATTTTGAGTTACCAAAGCTCCTATTGAACCCAAGAATAGACCATTAAATGCCATGATAAATATGGTATAAATTCCTGCGGTAGCTCCACCACAGATTGCTTTAAAGGCAACCGATAAATTATTAGTCATAATGCTACTAGAAGCTAAAGGCTCATGGCCAACAATGGAACCCATCCATAATTCTCCCCGATCTCTAACGGCTTCGATGATAGATTCTGGTACAGTCAAATCTATAAAGACAGGATCTTGCCAAGCGTACCACCAAGCGATCAAAGCGGGAAGAAAAAAAATTCCAGTCGCGAGTGCAATATAGACAGCACTATCCCTAACTACTTGAGGAAAACCCCAAAGATAAAATTCTTTAACCCCTTGCCATTCGTGACGGCGCGAACCTTGATAAACTTGATTGTATCCCCGAGCGGTCAGTCTTTGTAAATCGCCAATGAGAGTTGACCCTAGTTCTTTGGTTTGGGCTCGAGCTAGATCGGCTGAAATCGAACGATACAGACTAGCCAATTGCTTTATTTGCTCAGCCGATAGAGATTTCAAACCTTTAGTTTCTGCTTGTCGCAGCAAATTGTCTAGGGTTTTCCAATTAATTTCTCTGCGAGCAATCCAACGTTGAATATTCATAAAAATTTGTAGATCTTGCTATCGGTTATTTCTAGAATAATAGCGTTCGAGAACAATAGTAATTTACACAACTATCTAGGGAAATCTAGAATCAATGTACAACTATTGGTAGTTAATTAGTTTAACTAGAGAGGAATTTCCAAATAATGAAACCTTTAACGGTAGGAAATGTCGTCAGTGCAGGTTTACGTATTTATCGCGATCGCTTTTTCGATTATTTTAAGCTAGCATTTATTGGGTATTTATGGATCTTAGTTCCTTTTCTTGGCTTAGCAGGTTTAATTTATCTGTTAAACCTTGGATTTGGTTATTTTAAGCTAATCTTGTTGGGCTTTTTATGGTTTTTAATCCTTATTTATTGTCTGGCAAAATATTCTGCCATCTTAGGTTTAATTTCCCGTTTAACCTTTGGGGAAGTAACAGAAAAACCAGAGTCAATCAGAGATGCCCAACGTTATGTAAAACCGAGGATGTGGAAATTCCTTACTGCAGGAATTCTCGTAAATTTAATAATCTTTGTTTCCTCAATTGTTTTTATGATTACTTTGTCGATTGCGATCGGAATATTGAGTGTCGTGTTAGGGCTTAATACTACTGCAGGACAAGATCTCAACCCAGCAACTATCCTGATCACTATTTTATTATCGTTAGCAGGCATAGTCCTTTTTCTGTTTTTCTTCACCTGGTTAATTTCTCGTCTACTAATAGTTGAAGTCCCCTTAGCAATAGAAGAAAATGTCAATGCTACCGATGCTATTAGTCGTGGTTGGCAATTAACAAAAGGCTCGATTTTTCGTTTGCAGTTAATTATTTTGGTGGCTTTTATAATTAGTTTTCCTATTACAATTGCTATCCAAATAGCTAGTAGTATTATCCAGCAAATATTAGGGACAATTTTAGCTGCTAGTCCTGAATTATTTAGGCCATTATTTTTTTTATTAACTTTATTAATAGGTCTTGCTGGAGGAGCTTTGTTTATTCCTTTCTGGCAATCCATTAAAGCTGTAATTTATTATGATTTACGAGTGCGCAGGGAAGGTTTAGGCTTGAATTTAGAAAAAAATTAAGACAATCATCTCTATTTTAATTGGTAAAAAGATCAAAAAAGCATGAAGCCTTTAAGTATAGGAATTATTATGAGTTCTGGTTATTGCATCGATCCAGATCTCAAGGAGATCCACTTCACAGCGCAAGTAATGCCTTGTCTTCAGCAAGATCACTTAAAAAAAACTTACTATCTCACTTTTTTGGTAGCTCTCTGGTTCTGGCTTCCTATCTATGGTTGGACTAAATATTCTTCTATTCGAACAATAATTTCTAGTTTATCCTTAACTAACCTCACAGCAAGTTCCGAGTTGTCGGAAGAAATGCCAGCATATACTAAAGCGCTTACTGAAGCGCCGACCTGGCGTTTTGTTGGGGCGGGATTTTGCTTTAATGTAGAAATCTTGACTGCTGTATTGATGATCGGCTTAGCAATTGTACCAGGGGCTACAATCATAGCAAAACTTAGCCCAGCTGCTGGCCAAGATCTTAGCTTAGTCTTAATCTTACTTCTTAATTTACTAAATATAGCAACAACAATACTATTTTTACTTCTCTTAAAATGGTTAATATTTCGTCTTTTTATAACTAAATTTCCTTTAGCCATAGAGGAAAATAAATATCTGTTAAAGTAGGATCGTTATCAGTACTTGTACAAAATTAATTCACGCTTGCGCTTGCGCTTGCGAAGCTCTACTACCCGCAGGGTCTCGGTTATTAATCGTTTTACCAATAATTTTGCACTAAATATTCTAAGCCAAAACGAGAGGAATACATCAAGGAGCGGGGTTCTGACTCTTGAGGTAACAGACCTTGTTCCAGCAGAGCCTCAGCTTCACTTTTATTGCCAATGCGAACTAATCGCTCATGTTCTTCCCATTGTCCCGACTGGAAATAGTGATCGCTCATTGCCGTCTGTACTACAAAGACCAAATCAACTTCTCCGGTCACGGGATTTCCTGAGATGCCGATAAATTTAGTATTATTCTCATCTAAGGTCATAGTAATACCAACCTCCTCAGACAGTTCTCGTTGCGCATCCTGATAGAAATTAATCTCAGCAATATTAGGTGACAAGGTCGCCCAACCAGCAACAAAATTGAGAATTCCTGGGGAATCTACCTGAGCTGAGCGCTCTCCAATATAGACAGTACCCTCGGTCGTCAGAGGCACAACTGCGACTCCAATTCCCCTGGCGAAATAAGCATAGGGGTCTTGGTAATTTTCCAGTCCTCGACCCATCAGTTTCAACGCTTCCAAAGGACTACGAGCTAAATCTAAACGATAGCGAAGGTGGCTCGTAACTCCGACGTCTAGTGTTAAAATATCTTGATTGCGAGACCAAAACCCCGCAACTCCTGTTCCAGACCAGCGTACTTTGCGATCATCAAAGTCTCCAGGACAGCTGCCATCGGTGATAATACCAGAGCGAATTTGGTGCTTAATTACCGTTTCTAGGTAAGTGTGAAAATAAGTGTTAATCTCATCATCATCTAGACTTTTGGGTCCATGCCCTTCCCGAACTTGAATCTCTTTGATCCCTGCTACTTCATGGGGATAAACTAAATGCAGAAAGTCACGACCCGCAATGAGTGCCTCAGCCAGGTCTTTACCCTGAGGCAAATCGGCAAGAACTGCAACCAGTTGCTCTCGATACTCATGATATTCAGCTCTGTGAAATTTAGAAACTTGAGACCCAGACATTTTCCCTTGATCTTTCTTGAAGAACTATTAATTGGCTGAGCTGTCTGATGACATAATCCTGTTGCTCATTACTAAGAGAAGGATATAGCGGAAGTGTTATTGTCGAAGCACCTAGTCTTTCGGCTACGGGAAAGTCACCTTTTTGGAAACCAAATTTTTCACGATAAAAAGGCTCTAAATGAATAGGCTCGTAGTGAATAGACGTCTGGATTCCTTGGGCAAAAAGCATTTTGCGAATGAAGTCTCGTCGCACAGGATCAACCCAGACGACAATCATATGATAAGCATGTCTAGAGTTAGGAGCAACCTGATTGAAGGCAATACCTAATTCGCTAAAAGCCTGGGCATAGCGATTATAAAGCTCTTGGCGACGTTGCCACATTTGATCAATTCGTTCTAGTTGACTGCGTAACATCGCTGCCTGAAAATCAGTCGCCAGATATTTATTACCTAATGCTAGCATCCGACGGGTATCACCAATATTCTTAACTCCATCACGCCGTAAGATCTTGGCCCGTTCAGCAACCGTTGAATCATTGATTGCTAATGCACCGCCGGTGCCAGCTGTAATATTTTTGGCAACGTGAAAACTAAAACAGGCACTAAAACCTAATGCGGCTGGCTGGATACCGTCTCTTGCAGCTTCGATTGCATGAGCAGCATCTTCTATGATGATTAAATTATGTTTGGCGGCTAATTTCTGAAAGCTTTTCATATCAGCCATTTGACCATAGAGATGGACAAGAATGATGGCTTTAGTCCGATCTGTAATTGCTGATTCAACTTGATTAATATCGAGTAGACCCGTCTCTAGTTCAACATCAACAAAGACTGGTTTAGCACCGCAGTGAAGAATGGGGTTAGCGCTCGAAACATAGGAAAGGGGAGTTGTAATAACTTCATCTTCTGGGGAAATTCCGGCAACCATCAGTGATAAATGCAGCGAGTTGGTACAGCTATTAGTAAGAACTGCATGCTTAGCACCTAGATATTTAGCAAAGGCTGTTTCAAATTTTTCGGTTTCTTGCTGAAGGACTAACCAACCTGAACGCATTACCCGAAGGGCAGCTTGACAATCCTCTTCATTGATAGAAGGATTAAGAAATTGAATTTCTGTTAACACCAATATTTAACCTCTCTCAAAAGGAAACTAACAAGATAGATACTGACAAGATCAAGATGGAAGCTTTGTCCTGCGCGACTTTAACCTTGATTCCCTGCTAGGTTTCGTCTGCCTATTGAGATATTTGGGCGCAAGGATCAAGCTAAACTTTGCCACCTGGGTTACCGAACAATCCTCACAAAAGATTTATTTTAATTTCAATCTAGATTAAGACTAGATTACCTAATACTTATGTTAAAGTTAAGCTTATGATGGGATTATTATATATACAGAGACAAATGCTTCCTTTAAACTCTTCACAAATATTTAAAGACTAGTAGGGTGATACATTCTACCGACTCATCCCTATTCCTGATGCAGTAAACAGTTATAATTTGGCGTATTGCTCTTGTTTTTAGCTCCCAGAAATGATCAAAATTAATACGCGGGCCAATTCCACAAGTGATTCTCAAGACTCAAGAGGCCAAGCTGTTGCTTCGGAGACCTCAATTTTTATTGGCTCATCTAAGTCATTTTTGGCTTCTATGGTACCCTTTGTGCTCCTAATCCTCGGAATAGTTGCAATATCTTCGACTGCTATTTTCATTAAGCTTGCTGTTCGTGAACTCAGTGTCGAAGCAATACTTTTTGATCGTTTATTGATTGCAACAATCGTATTTGCTAGTTGGAATTGGGGTTGGCAGTATTGGCGATCGCGAATGGTCACAAATAATGAGGCGATTGCATCGGAAAAAGCGGTAACAACAACTGCTAACCAAGCCGATCAGCAAATTTGGATGATCATGGTTTTGATGCTATCTCTGGTAATCCTTCATCTAACAGGACGAGCCTTGTTTATGTGGTCGATGACCCAAACAACTGCGGTGAATGGGATGATGTTATCTAACATGACACCTATTTTCACTGCCCTGGGTGCTTGGCTGTTTTTAGGCCAGCGGTTTGATCTGCGTTTTTTGACCGGATTAACGATCGCCGTTGGTGGAGCCATGGTACTGACATTAGGAGACTGGCTACATCCAGAAGAACAATTGTTTGGAACCATGGCAATTGTGGGAGATGGGGCAGCGCTATTATGTTCGATATTCTATGCTGTCGTAATTCTACTGATAGAAAAGCTGCGACAACACTTATCCACTATCAATTTTTTGGTCTGGCGTAGTGCTATTGGTTTAGTTCTGATCGCTCCCTTGGTGTGGCTGCTGGATGATTCGATTTGGCCTTTCAGTGCCACAGGATGGCTGGCAATCATCGGTTTGGGATTGATTTGTGGGGTAATCGGTCATAGTCTCGTTGTCTATAGTTACAAGCATTTTTCCTCTCCGTTTTTGGCGATCGTTTTCTTGTTAGAACCGGTCCCAACTGCGATCATTGCTTGGCTTTTCTTAGGTGAATTTCTCTCGACCTTCAACATCATGGGATTTCTGCTGATTTCTGGAGGTATTTATCTAGCTAAAAAAGGGGAAGACGCCAAAAAATAAACCAGAAGAATTACCAGATAGATTACAAAACGAGCCAAAAAAAAGCATGATGAGTAAAGTTGAAGAAGTCAAACAGCAAGAATTGAATAAGAAAAATGAGAAATATCTTTAATAGACGCAATTTCATCAAAATTTCGGGAGCAACTGGGGCTACCTTGCTGTTTAATGCTCGCAAAATCGAAACGAAAGAAAATCCTTTAAATAATACATCACAAACTTCGGAATTAAGCCAGAATAAGGCTTCAAAAATCCCAATTATTTTAGATACAGATATCGGTGGTGATATTGATGACGCTTGGGCTTTGGCATTAACACTCAAATCACCTGAGTTTGATTTAAAGATGGTTGTTACAGACAGTGGAAATCCTATTTATCGCGGAGCAATAATTGGTAAATATCTAGAGGCTGCTAATCAAACAGATATTCCCATAGGTTTGGGATTTGAGGAAAAAAATGTAACTCATCCCTCTGGTCCCCAGGAAGCTTGGCTAGGCGATTATCAATTATCAGATTATCCAGGTCCAATATACGAAGATGGCATTGGGGTGATGATTGATATGATTATGAATTCCCCAGAACCCATAACATTAATCTGCACTGGCCCAGTACCTAACATCCGAGCAGCACTTGAACGGGAACCTAGCATCGTAAACAACACGAAAATAGTTGGGATGTTTGGTAGTTTAAGATATGGATACGACGGAAGCGAAGTAATAGTTAATGAAACAAATGTCCGCCTCGATCCAGATGCTTGCCGACAGATGTTCAGTCAATTTCCTAATATTACGATAACCCCCCTCGATACTTGTGGGATTGTTCACCTTACAGGAAAAAATTATAAAAAAGTACATGACTCCAAAGATCCTTTGATAAAAACCCTGATTGAAAGTTACTATAGCTGGGCTGAATATGTTGAATGGACGCAACCATACCCTAAAGTAGAGAGTTCAACGCTGTTTGACACCGTGGCTGTTTATCTCGCTTTATCAGAAGAATATCTAGAAATCGAAAACTTAGGAATTCGAGTTACAGATGAAGGGTATACGCTAATTGACAATAATGAAAAAGCAATCCGCTGCGCAACAAAATGGAAAGATTTACCTGCCTTTGAAGAATGGCTTGTTAATCGATTGACTTAATACTTAGCTAAATTGGATTCTGATTTTAAATTGGTATCATATGGAGTAACCGTCCCATTTCGACATCAGTGCGCTTGCTGGTTATTCCATGCCCGTGTAGAACAATTGTCATAGCTCCATAGGTGCTATTATTGCCTCCAGGGAGAGCGTTCATAACAGACCATAAAAAATCATCTCCCCTAGATATGGTAAGCTTTCTGTTCATAGCGATCGCCTTTAGAGTGAGAAAAACGGGTAATATTTATTGCTACGCTCAGATTAAAATATTAATTTTTTATAAGCTAAAGATCTTAGTACTTAAATAAATACTATAGTTTAGATATACTTTTATTTTGTAACTAGGCAAAATAAAAGAAAATTTAATACACCTCATAGATACAATAATTTAAGGAGCCATTTTAATGCCTCAAATTAAACAATGGCAAGCACCTCGTTATCAAACCCTTTTTAATAATAATGCTATTAGACCAGGATGTGAGCCAAAAATCATAGATCACGGTAGCAAAAAAAATAACGTAATTGTCTTAATTCATGGCTTGACGGACTCGCCTTACTTTATGGAAGCAATTGGCGAAAGATTTGCTCTTATGGGATTTAATGTTCTAATACCCTTATTGCCTGGACATGGACTAAAAGAGCCTCAAGGAATGAAGGGAGTAACGTTAGAACAATGGCAACAAGAGATTGATCTAACGGTTGAAGATGCCAAGCAATTAGGAAACAAAATTTCCATTGGCGGATTATCAACTGGAGGGACTTTAAGTGTTTGGAAAGCACAGAAATCTCCCCAGGAAATAAATGGAGGGATATTCTTATTTTCTGCTGCTTTAGATATAGCAGGTAAACAAGGTGACTTTAAAGAAAAACTATTAAGAACAAATTTTATTCGACCTTTAATAGCTACATTTGAAGATAAGAATCAACAGCCCCTAGTGGGAAATGATCCTGATGATAATCCTTATCGATATTCTCGGATGGATATTGATGGTGCTGCTCAGTTGTCTGAAGCAATAAAATTGGTTGACAATGCAATACTCTCTCAGCCTCTGTTTGTGGCTCACTCAGAAGATGATAGTGCAGCAGATATTGAAGGAGTTGAAGAACTAATTCGACTTCATAAGTCTAACCCGACAAAAACTGACTTTTTTAGAATTGGCAAAAACTATCACGTTCCACATGCAAGTGTTGTATTGGCAGAAGATGTTATGTCTGCTAATCAATCTCCTCTAGAACCCAAAAATCCTTTTTTCGATTTAATGATGAATCGAATTCAGAAGTTTTTAGAAAAATTTAAATACTTTGATTCCATTCCAGAATCTCATCTAGGAAACATTCCTTTTAAACCAAATACTAGTAATTATAAGCCTGAAAATGCTTACTGGATGGCGTATTTTTCTTCTTTAGCCTATAAAAAACAATCCAAAACAGATCCAACACCAGATACCAACAAAATATTAGCAGAATTAAAGTCTAAAGACCAAAATTTTTTAACAGTTGAGGGCTTTAATAGAGAAAGTTCTCAAGCTATCATAATTCAACATGAAGACTATGTTGTGGCTGCTTTTCGGGGAACTGATGAGCTAGTGGATTGGATTGATAACATTAAAGCTTTTCCCACCCAAGGACCTCTCGGAAAAGTCCATTCTGGTTTTTACAATGCTTTCTTGGATGTCTGGAAACTTGAAAAAATGTGGGAAAAAATTAAACAATTACAAAATCGTGGTCAAGGTAAAATCAAGCGACCATTATGGATTACAGGACATAGTTTGGGTGGTGCCATAGCAACAATAGCAGCTGCTTGGTTGGCAGAACAAAAAATTACTTTGTATGGAGTTTATACTTACGGTCAACCACGTTGTGGTGACGAAAGTTTTCAAATCGCATTTGATTCTAAACTTGGCAAAAAGTTTTTTCGATTTCAAAATAATAACGATATCGTAACTAGAGTGCCATCACGCTTAATGGGTTACGAACATGTTGGTAAGTTTATTTACATTACACAAGAAAAAGAATTAAAAACAGATGTTTCTTTTTGGTATCAGTTTGTAGATCGAGTTGAAGGTGTCGTAGAAAATATCTTCGATCAAGAAATTAAACTCGATCAGATTAATGATCATAAATTAATTGAGGGATATATTGCTGGAATAGAAGCCTGGGGCACAAAACTACCTGAAAATTAATCCAATTCTAGTTTCGTCTTATATAGTATACTCATAACTATTCATTAGATTTCACCTAAAACCCAAGAAATATTAGAAGTAAGCAATGGGAAAAAAATTCTCAAGAATCTCGGGGAGTTAGTGGGAGAGTTTAAAATTGATACCTAATAAATTAGCTAAAAGGTGGCAACTTCCCCCCAAGCCATGGCGATTTTTACTCATTATTGTATTGGTTATTGGCATTTTTTTTCGCTTTGCTAATCTTGATCAAAAAGTCTATTGGTATGATGAAGTTTCTACTTCACTTACTGTTGTTGGTTATACGGAAGCAGAAATCGTTCAATCTCTCAACGAAACTGATCCCATTGAACCCAAAGTCCTACAACAATATCAACAAATTAATCCTGAAAAAAGTGCAGTTGATACTGTTAGACGCTTAGTAGAAGAAAATCCTCATCATCCACCACTTTACTATCTAATAAATAGAATATGGGGAAAAATTTTTGGGACTTCTATTGTAGCAATGAGAAGTTTGCCAGCTATTATTAGTCTCTTAGCTTTTCCTTGTATTTATTGGCTATGTCTAGAATTATTTGAGTCGTCAATAACTGGATGGATAGCAGTTGCTCTGATAGCCGTTTCTCCATTTCATCTGGTATACGCACAAGAAGCACGTCAGTATAGTTTGTTGGTAGTGATAATTCTACTTTCAAGTGCAGCAGTTCTTCGGGCAGTTACAGTAAAGACTCTATTTAGTTGGGTTATTTATGGAATAACTATAGCATTAGGTCTTTACACCCAATTGTTTTTCGGGTTAGTTCCCATTGGACATGGAATATACCTTTTGGTAAATAACGGCTTTCGATTCAGCAAGACAGTTAAGTCTTATCTAGTTACCTTTCTGACATCGCTTGTGGTATTTATCCCCTGGATTGTTATATTAGTTAATCAATATTCTCAGGCTCAGAGACTTACAGATTGGGTTCGAATTTATGACAAAACTAATGAAGAACTAGTCAAAAAATGGATTCATAATCTTAGTCTTGCTTTCTTTGATATTGGACAGTCTGACTATAGTGATAAATTTTTATTACTCTATGTACTCATTATCATTTTGGTAGGATATTCAATATTTTTTCTTTGTCGCAATACATCTAAAAAAGTATGGCTATTTATCTTGGTTTTAATGGGAGCAACTGCATTCCCTTTAGTTGCACCGGATTTGTTTTTGGAAGGTCAGCGCACAATTACACCTCGGTATTTAATTCCTTGCTATTTAGGTATTCAACTAACTGTTGCTTATTTAATTAGTAGTAAGATCAACGCTATTTTTGTCAAATCTTGGGTAAAGAGATTTTGGCAGTTGCTTACAATAATCGTGATTTCCTTAGGTATTTTTTCTTCTACTATTTATTTTCAATCAGAAAGTTGGTGGAATAAATTTCTTAATACAGAAAATATTGCATTAAGTCAAATTATAAATCAGACTACAAAACCTCTATTAATCAGTAATGTACCAACAAACTTTATAATCTCTTTGAGCTATATGCTTGACCCAAAAGTAGAGCTCCAAATTGTTCCTATATGTGGTAATTGTACCCTTAATCTAGAAGAAAGAGAACAGCTGAAAATCCCCAAGATAGGTAAAGATTTTAGTGATATTTTTTTATTTAAAAGTTATCCTTCTGACTCATGGAAAAAAGAACTGGAAACTCAACAGGATTATAAGGTGGAGCTTATGTTCAAAGGAGATGTACTTTGGCTCTGGAGACTAGAAAAAAGTTTCTAAATCAGCTTTATTTTTTGTGCGAATAGTGATACACAACCTTTATTGTAAACAGAATTAACTCTATTAAATGCAGAAGGCAGATGCTAGATAGACCCCATGAATCCGAGAAACGTCGCTTTTATAGTATGTTAGTAATTAATTAGTTGCATTTCACCTGAAAACAAATAAAGATTAGAAGTAGGCAATGGAAAAAAAATTCGCAAGAATCTCTGGGGGTTATTGGGGGAGTTTAAAATTGATGCCTAATAAATTAGTTTATAGTTGGCAACTTCCTCTAAAACCATGGCGATTTTTGCTCATTATTGTATTGTTCATTGGCATCTTTTTTCGCTTTGCCAATCTTGACTAAAAAGTCTTCTGGTTCGATGAAACTGCAACTATATTTAAGATTTCAGGTTACACATCAGAAGAATGGAAGAACAGATTCCCTAATGATCAATTAATTAGGGTTGAAAATTTACCGAAGTATTATCTTCCTAATCCTGAATCCAACGCGATTGACACCATCGGATTATTAGCAAAAGAAGATGCTAAACACGCGCCTTTGTACTTTGTATTATTGCGGTTGTGGGTGGATTGGCTCGGTAATTCAGTAGCTGTGATGAGAAGTTTGTCGGTTGTATTTAGCCTGCTAGCATTTCCCTGCATCTACTGGTTGTGCTTAGAATTATTTCAACAACCTTTAGTAGGATGGATGAGTGTAGCACTGATAGCCGTATCGCCCTTTGATATCTTATATGCGCAGGAAGCACGTATGTATAGTTTGCAGATGCTAATGATTCTAGTATCAAGTGCTGTTTTACTAAGAGCTATCCGCATCAAAAGCAAGTTAAGTTGGGGGCTTTATGCATTGAGTTTGTCACTCTCAATCTATACCCATACTCTGTCTTTATTTGTTGCCGTAGCTCATGGGATATATGTAGTTGCAAATTATGGTATTCGAAGGAGTACAGAAGCAATTTCTCTGTCTTCTATGATAAGACATTGGGCGATTAACCTAAGCCGTATTTTTCTCGATTTTAATCCTAGCTATAGTCTTAATGATTTTAGTAGCTTTAATAATTTCTTATCAATTTCCTCAATTACGCTTCTATTAATTTTAGTAGGATACTCAATTTATTTTCTTTGTCGTAATGCTCCTAGAAAAACTTGGATATTCATCTTGACTTTAATAATTATTCCACTTCTAGTTCTAGTATTACCTGACTTATTGTTTGGTGGGATTCGCTCACAAAATAATCGGTACTTAGTGGCATCATATTTAGGGATTCATCTAGCTGTTGCTTATCTACTTGCCACTAAAATGATCTTATCTGCTCGAATTTGGCAACAGAAGTTTTGGCAAATTATCACATTAGTGGTGATCGGATGTGGAATCACCTCATGTACGATCATTTTTCCAGCAGAAATATGGTGGAATAAATATTATTCTAAGGAGAGTTTCCCTGTCGCTAAAATAGTAAATCAAGCTAATAATCCACTTTTACTTATTGAAAATTATTGGTGGTCTGAGGGAAATTTATATTCAATTAGTCAATTTTTAGACCCAAAAGTTCAAATCCAATTATTACCCGAAGAAAAGATGGTTAATAAAATTCCTGATAGTTTTAGCAATGTGTTTTTATTGAATCCATCTGCAACGTTACAAGAAGAACTAGAAAACAGCCAAAGTCATAAGATCCAAGTAGTTGATAATATTAAACGTTTCTCACTTTGGAAATTAGAAAAATAATCTCTAATGTAACAATTTAAAATCGCCAAGGCTTGGGAGGCATGTGCCAGCTCCAACCTTTAGCTAAAGGTTTCTCCGAACTTTTTATTTGACTAACCATCGTGTGATAAGTTTTAAGTAAGCTTTTCTAAAATCTTCATAGATCAAAAATTTATTATACATTTAGGTGATATATCAACATCAAAAAAGAATATCACAAAATAATGCATACATGAATTAATAGCTAATTTAGATTATAAATGAGTTAAAAGACTATCTTATTTATTAGAATGTTAGATCCTAAATAGTATCAGACTATGAATTATATTAATAAAGTAGTACTTTTAGTATTGAGCATTATTGAAGGGTAAATAATATTATCCAACAGTAAGAAGCTCTACTTTGTGTGGCTCAATCAACTAGGGAAAATGAAAAGGATCGCTCAACTCATTCTGCTAGGAACTTTGGTTTTTGTAGCGGTACTATTAAGCCAGTGTCAACCAGCAACCCATAGCAATAACAATATAGCCAGTAATTCTTTAGTCTTCGATCGCAAAGTTATTGACCCATCTCCACCCTCAGATTCAAATTGTTGTTTGGACGTACTCTCTATCGGAGATATAGATGGAGATGACAAGCCAGATATTATGGTCGGTTCAGAAAATTCTCTGGGTGCGGTTTGGTACCATTACCCAGAATGGAAACGTTACCTGATCGGCAGTGGAGATTTTACAACTGATGGTGAAATTGCTGATGTTGACGGAGACAAAGATGGAGATGTGGTCATCAGTTCCATCTCACGCGATGCCATTGAATGGTGGGAAAATACAGGGAATCCCTTTGAAGAATCAGGTTGGATACGACATGAAATTGGGACTAAATTTGCCCATGATTTAGCAGTTGGAGATATCAACAGTGACGGTAATCTTGATGTTGCTATGTATAGAAAAGATGATCCTAGACAAATAACTTGGTTTGAAGCCCCAGATAATCCTCAAGAAAAATGGATTCGCCACGAAATTGATACCCCTGCCGGGGAAGGCTTAGATTTAGGAGATATTGATGGAGATGGGGACTTAGATCTTGCTGGTAGTTCCAACTGGTACGAGAATCAAGATAGTCAAGGACTCAATTGGCAGAAGCATCAAGTAACTTCTAATTGGGGAGCAGATACCCGCGATATTATTGCAGATATGAATGGAGATGGCAAAAAAGATATTATTCTGAGTCATTCTGAAGGAGAAGGGAGAATTTCTTGGTTTGAGAATCCAAATTGGACAGAACATCCCATTGAACCCAAAATCATGAAGGGGGTTCATAGTCTAGAGGTCGGTGATTTTAATCATGATGGTTATCCTGATGTGTTCGCAGGGGAAATGAACACCGTAGGTAGTCAAGTCATAGTGTATGAAAACCAAGGAGGAGATGGGAATACCTGGAATCCCATGATTCTTTCTACCCAAGGTACCCACAATGCTCGTATTGGGGATATCGGTGCTGATGGGGATTTGGATATTGTAGGGAAAAATTACACTGGTGAAAAAGTAGTAGAACTCTGGTTAAACCAAACATCTAAACCAGAACTTACCTTAGGGGATTGGACTTATATCGAGGTAGATAATAGCAGAGAATCCTATAACGAATGGGTGCAATATTTTGGGTTAGCAATGGGGGATTTGACTGGTGATGGTTACGGAGATATTGTCTCTGGACGCTATTTTTACCGCAATCCAGGGGGAGATATGACGGGAACTTGGGAGCGTGTTACTTTTCCGATTAATGTAGATGCTGTGCTCATTGTAGATGTCGATGGTGATGCCATGGCTGATATTATTGGTGAAGCTTTGCCAGATATCTATTGGTTAGAAGCGCAAGATGCTCAAGGAAATTCTTGGCAAACAACCAAAATTGGCACCATCCCTCAAACATCCCATAACAATGGACAGGGTTATAATCTGGCTCAAATTATACCTGGAGGAAAGCCGGAAATTATTCTTGCTGGGGGAGAAGGCGACAGAGACATCTATTATTTTGAAATTCCTGACAAACCTAGTGAGGGAAATTGGCCGCGCACTTTAATTACCAATGAAGCTACTGATGAAGGGATTGGGATTGGTGATATCGATCGGGATGGGGATCTTGATATTGCTGCGGGGGATATGTTTACTGGGGGCAAGAAAGTTGGCTGGTGGGAAAATCCTGGTAATGGTCAAGCCAATTGGACAAAGCATAACATTGGTAATGTCGCTCATTGGCCAGATCGTGTGGCAATTGCTGATCTGAATCAAGATCGACGCCTTGATATTATTGTGAGTGAGGAAAATGAAGGGAAAAAGCCTAATGCTAATGTATATTGGTTTGAGCAGCCAGAAAATCCCCAAGATTCTGATTGGCAACGTCATTTATTAACCACTCAGTACACTACGAATAGTATGGATATCGCTGATCTGGATCGAGATGGCGCAATTGATATTATTACGGGGGAACATCGAGGCACCAAAAAAGTTAAAGTTTGGAAAAATGTCGAAAATGGTTCTCGCTGGTTAGAGTATTTAGTTGACCAAGACAAAGAAAGTCATCTTGGTACCAGAGTGATGGATTTGGACGGAGATGGCGATTTAGAAATTGTTAGTATTGCTTGGGATGAATATCCCTATCTGCATCTTTGGCGCAATGATGCTAAGAAACTCTCTGAAAACTTCTCAAAGAGCGAAAATGATTCTTGAACAAAGTTTTTACAATCGGTAGTTCTAAAAATTTTCATCAGAAATTGCCATAGAAATCAACATCAACATCAAAAATTAGAGTCAAGTACAATTTGGTTTCAGAAGATGATTGAGTATTACCTGAAAGACTTCTGTGGCTTCAATTGTGTCACTGATTAATAAATCTTGCTGTTGAGTAATTAATATTGGCGATCGCTCTACGGAATTAGTAAGATGACCGTGAGAACCTTTAACTAAATTGGCTTCTAAAGGAATTACCTCCATTAAATAACGAAAACCTAGTTTCTTTTTCAGTAAAGTTAAGGCTATTTTGGCGAGGGGCAATTTTAACTGAGGATCGATAAAAAGTTCTACCGGATCGTAACCAGGTTTGCGGTGAATATCGACAGTACGAGCAAAATCGGGGGCGCGATTATCATCTAACCAATAGTAGTAAGTAAACCAGGCATCAGAATTCGCGATCGCGACTAATTCTCCTGAACGAGGATGATTGAGGTGGTATTTTTCTTTTCCTGCTTCATCTAAAACTAAATTGATTCCGGTGGTATTTTCCAAGATATTTTGTACCTGAGAAAAACAACTTGAATCATTGACATAAACATGGGCAATTTGATGATCGGCAACAGCAAAAGCTTTACTCGCACCAGGAATCAGAATTTCTCTCCCGAGTTCTTCTCTGACAGTAATTAAACCTGCTTGTCTGAAGATGCGGTTGAGATGGATTGGTTGGGAAACTTCTGTAATGCCATATTCCGAGAGCACAATAACTTTTGCCCCTCTAGCTTCGTAAAATTCAATTAAATCCTGACATATTTGGTCTATTTCCTGTAAATCTTGGGCAATATTTTGCGGATTAGTCCCAATTTTCTGTAAGCAATAATCCAAATGGGGTAAGTAAACCAAAGTTAAAGTTGGGCTGTATTTTAATTCAACTTTTTTAGCTGCATCAGCAATCCATTGGCTAGATTTGACAGAAGTATTCGGCCCCCAAAAATTAAATAGAGGAAACTCCCCTAACTCAGATTGTAACCAAGGACGTAATTCCATCGGTTCAGTATAGATATCGGGAAGTTTTCTGCCGTCTGCGGGATACATGGGACGAGGCGTCACCGCGTAATCTACAGTTGAGTACATATTGTACCAACCAAAAAGATTAGCACAGGTAAAATCAGGATCGAGCGATCGCGCTTTGTCCCAGATTTTAGGAGCTTGCACTAGTTTATTTGACTGTCGCCATAGCTTGACTTCACATTCATCGCGGAAATACCAGCCATTAGCCACAATGCCATGTTCGTTAGGATTGACTCCAGTATAGTAGGTTGCTTGGGCGGTGCAAGTTACAGCTGGTAAGACTGGTTTAATCGAGGTCGTTTTGCCTTTTTTCTGCCAACTAGTTAGAAATGGAGTATGCTCACCAATTAATTTGGGAGTCAAACCTACTACGTTGAGAACGATTGTTTTATCCATTTTGATTACTGATTACTGGGTAAACTGCCTGATCTTTGGTAGTTGAGTGCAATTGTAGCTTTAATTTCTCAAAAGCAATTAATCCGAGCAACGTGAGTTCGATGGACTTAATAAAGAATCAAGTTGGGTTTGGTCAAAGGGAAAAGGAGAGTGAATCAAAGTATTCTTTAATTTAATTCTGTAGCGACTTGATTTAACTCCTCTTGATCCTTTTCTTTTTTAACTAAACAACTGTGATCGCTCTTCCAAACTATTAATTAAAAAAGCGATCGCAATAAAGCAAAAATCACCCTAAAACTTAGTACGGAACTATAGAAGGAATAATTCTTAGTGCTGCTGCACGGAAATCCCCTCAAGCAGGATAAATACAAGATCATAGTTTTTAAAAGGTTTCAGCTTGAACTTCAAACTCAAATGGAGGTTGAAATAAACTTGTGACATCATTACCATGAGCATCAATGGCAGAGGTCACAACTAGATCAAAATCTCGTATTCCATCATTATTCAGCCCAACAGCTTTGAGAACAACATTATCTCGCTCCAAGACTGTGTTTGGGGGTTGCCCATGATCTATAGCAGTGAAAGTAACTTTTTGCGTGCTCAGACCAGTGATGGGGTCTACTACTGGATCGAATAAGGTAATATCAAAAACTTTATCATCTATTACGTTAACCTCCTGCAACTCCAGTTCCTTGGTATCTATGTTGACCTCAAATTCCAAAAAGGTCAAAGGAGCCGTCAGACTAGTAGTATCAATCTGGGAGATCAAGGAAAGTTTATCTCCTTCATGAAGAGCAATCTCATTAATGGGATCGTCATCCAACTGTGTTCCACCAGGATTAGTACTAAAACTAGGAAAATCGTTAGTATTTGTCATGAGAACTATAAACCTTATTTATTTATTTAGATTACCCGCCTTTATGAGTATGTCGCAATACTTTGCCAAACAAATTTTAGGCTTTCTACGAGAAATTACTTAGTCCTGATTTACAAAAACTTACAAAGAGATATAGCGCTACGCGCAAGTCCTAAAGGATACCGCTGCGCATATCAAAAGTTTACGAATCATAGGCTTGGGCGTTTACCAATGTCCTAACCAAATTACGTAGTGCTATACCTAAGCCCTAAGGACTCAACGAAGCAAATGTGATCGCCTGAATCAGAAAAGCGATCGCCTTAAAAGTTGACTAAATTAGTTGTATTTGGCGATCGCTTACTTGATTGAACGGCAAAAGGCGATCGCCAAGCAAATTCAACATCAGGTATACAATTATAACTGGTCGTTGAGCAAGGACAAAACCCATTGATATTCCCGTTCAATAGAAGTCAAGATATCTAATTTCATTTCTGGTGGCAAAACTTCCCAGGTATAGGTTTCAATTTCTAAATGATGACTAAGGTCATTGTTGGGTAACAACTGCAACAGCTTGGCAATATGTTCTTGAGTAGATTCCAATAACTGATAGTCACGAATAAAAATCGGGACATGAAAGTGGGTACGCCATTCTTGAGCGCCTGTCGTTAATAGATGAGGTAAGGCTGTTGCTAAATCGGGATAATGCTGCAAAGTGCGATCGCTATTTCGAGCAATTACTTGATGTAAATAAGTAGATTCAGCAAAAGGTGAGAGTTTTTCTGAGATTAACTTCCGCTGGGCTAGTTCTGTGGGGATATCAATTGCGATCGCCGAACTAAGTTGGATTTTGCCAATTTTAATTCCGGCATTTCCTAAACCTTGAATAATATATTGAGGTTCTTCATACTCAACGGCAAAATGACAAGTATCATAACAAACTCGGATATGCTCAAAAATCCAAGATTCAGCTACTGCTTGACTAATTCCTAACTCTTTCTGTAGCCATTTACCTGCTACGGGCAATAACCAATTTTGAAAGAAATCAATTACCTCAGCAGTATTTTCTAATATGCCATCAGGTTCAGGTTCAAGATCGAGGTGCAGTAATTTACCTGTATTTTGGTAAATCTGAGCCATTGCTGCGACTACTTTCCCTAAATTAAGACTACTTTGCTGGAAAATTTTATTTTTCTGATCGCGATTCTGCCACCAGGGTTTATAGGATAGGGGTAAAGTAGAAATTCCGCCATCCAGGTTTTCTGGTAACAGAGTCGCCAAGATTGTCATTAGGTTTAAGCTATAGTCTAAGCGTTCTGATTTCGACCAGTCGGGGGCATATACTTTATCTTTGACTACTTGATGATGAAACCCACCGTAGGGAAAACCGTTGAGGGTAAAGACATATAAATCTTCTTCTTGTAACCAGGTTTGGAATTGAAAGAGATTATCTTCTTTTAGTAATTCTTGGGTTGCGACATCTGCTAAACGCAAACCAATACCAAAGGGTTGATTGGGAGCTAAGCGAGTTTTTAGTTGGGGAAGATATTTTTTAAGGTTGTTTGCTACTTCTGTCCAGGTTTCCCCTGGATGAATATTGGTGCAGTAAGTCAGATGTAAATTGTTTTTAGTTGCTAGTTTCACAATAGTTTCTGGTTCCTTATGTAGGGACGTAGCATGGACGCGAAGCTAATCCTTTAGGGCTACGTCCCTACGTGAATTAATAAATGTCAATTTCTTGTAACATCAAGATTGCCTTTTTATACTCAGAAATATTAACTTGGTTGACCTCTATTCCTTTGCCTATTCCCTGGAGTAACATCACGGCTAAATCTCCTCCTAAATGTTCGCGAAATTCTACTAATCCACGAAAAATAGATTGTTCAGACTTTATTTCTGCTACATTACTTGCTAATTCAGGAACATATATTGCAAATCCTAACTGTTTTAAAGTTTTGATAATTTGTTGCCAATCTGCTTTACTCAATAGTCCAGTTAAATAGGAATAGGTACAGTCTAAAGCCATACCAATGGCGACCGCTTCCCCATGTCTGAGACGATAATTAGTTAAATGTTCTAGTTTATGAGCCGCCCAATGCCCAAAATCCAGAGGACGAGAAGAACCCATTTCAAAAGGATCTCCATAGTTGGCGATATGATTAAGATGCAATTGACAACAGCGATAAATCAGCCGTTCCATCGCCTCGGAATCCCTTGCCGCTAAGGCATCTGCCCGATCGCAAATAAATTCAAAGAATTCTCGATCTTTTATTAAGGCTACCTTGACTGCTTCGGCAATCCCAGCTCGCCAATCGCGATCGCCTAAAGTAGACAAAAAGTCAAAATCGTTGATTACGGCAACAGGAGGCGCAAAGGTACCTAAAAAATTCTTTTTGCCAAAGGCGTTAATGCCGTTTTTAACTCCTACTCCCGAATCATTTTGAGCTAAAACAGTTGTAGGAATACGAATCAGCCGAATGCCTCGATGGGCTGTAGCCGCAGCATAACCTGCCATATCGATAACAGCCCCGCCGCCCATTGCTAGGACATAGGAGTGGCGGCATAATCCGACTTGCTCGATGATGCGATGAATTTTGTCCACTAAACTGGGGTCATTTTTGGCTGCTTCTCCCCCAGGAATGATGATTGGTTCAGTAGCTAATTTAATTTTATCGGCGAAATGATGAGCATAGTCATTAATTTTAGTTATTAACTGGGGATGATAAGCTAATAATCCCGAATCAACTACAACTATGCTCGATTTTACTCCATTATTATTTTTGCCTATGACATCGGATAGCAATGGATTATTCGTTTCCCATAAACCCCTGGTAAAATGAACGTCGTAGTTAAATCTAACCGCAATATTCTGATTGAGAGACTCGATTTTAGAGAATTTATTTTCTCGGACTAACATATGGATTAATAGGCTTTTATTAATAAATTTTCGATTTTTGTGGTTTTAACCAGCTTCACCCACCGAAGGAGAAGGTTGAAGTAAAAGTAAAGTGAGCTAACTTTAGTTTCAACTTAATAAAGTATTTGTAAATTAATTTTGTCCATCTTACAGGATATAAAATTTCTTATACATCATTTAAGTGACAGCAAAGATACGGGCTAAGAGGCGAGATAGGGGCAGTAATGCCAGTAGCAACAATCCGTAAAGCCAATTGGTAAAACCAGCCGCGATAGTTGCATCTAGCACAATTAAAGATAAAATTCCCGCTTTTACTGCCATTTGAATTAATTGGGGACTAGGATTGATAGCAGCTTTGATAAAAGGGGGTAAAACTAAAGCTATAAATAAGGTCAAAAAAGGCAAAGTAATTAATAGGGTATATTCGGGCAATAGTCCTAAACCGAGAATACTACTGACAACTATACCAATAAAAGCGATCGCCATAATTCCTGTGATTTTGTTACCTCCTTGGACTTCTCCTTGGGAAATAGCAGTAATCGCGGCAATGTAGACAATAGGAATTAAGGCTAGATACCAGCGATCGCTTACTGCTGAGGGAATCGCACTTACCCCCAGTAACAGATTTCCCCCGCGACAAGCACCCATATTTAAAGGACCTAAAAAGGTTTGATGTTTGCCCCATTTATCGTATACAAGGGCTGTTATAGCTACAATTGCTGCTAACAAGGCGCTCAGGTTAGAGACCATTGCGGCGGCGACAATGCCCAGAATTAATAAGATAATTCCTAAGGCAATCGCACCTACTAAAGATGCTCTCCCACTGGGCAGGGGACGTTCTGGGCGTTCAACAGCATCTAATTCGGCATCACAAACATCGTTAAACACAACTCCCCCACCATAGAGTCCTGTGGTAGCTAAAATTAACCAGCCTAAAGCCAGAAAATCGAGATTGTTAATTCCCTCAGTAAGCACACCAGCAGCAGCATAACCTAGAAGAATATCTGCCCAAGCAGTGATAATATTAGCGGGGCGCATTAGTTGTAAGTAAGCAATAAGACGAGTCATGAGTAATAAGTAATAAGTAATAAGTAATAGGTAATAAGTGATATATCTTGAATTTTTCTATTGCCTATTAATTATCTCCTGATTCCTTGAAGAAAATAAGTAGGGTGGGCAAATACTATTAACTCAATTGACTTAGCTTAAAATTTAATTTTGCCCACCTTACAAGCTACCTAGAACCTTTCAATTTCCTAAACAATGACAACCGATTTTGATTCGGAATTTGATTCAATCAAAGGTTTTTGTCCTCTGAGTACGGAATTTCCACTGTATAGTTGACGTTGATCTATAGGAGAAGCATTTAACCAATCACTTTCCTTGATCTGACCACTTTGACTATAAGCAGTTAGGGCATTTTGATAGCAAACAGCTTTAATATGGTCTTCGGGAATACCTCTTTCTGCCATTAATTGAGCAGTTTTAGGCACCGCCAAAGGATCGCTAACACCCCAATCTGCGCTACTATCGACAATAATGCGATCGCAACCATAATAACGCACTACTTCGACCATCCTTTCATTACCCATTTTGGTGTGAGGATAAATGGTAAAGGCAGCCCAAAATCCCCGATCTAATACTTCTTGAACGGTTTCTTCATTGTTGTGATCGACAATCACTTGAGATGCTTTTAAACCATGTTCCAAACAAACATCCATACTGCGAGATGTCCCCGACTTTTTATTCCGATGAGGAGTATGAATCATGACGGGTAAATCTAATTCCTTAGCTAATTCTAATTGGAGACGGAAATACTTATCTTCAGCGGTAGTCATGTCATCATAACCGATTTCCCCAATAGCTACTACTCCTTCTTTACAGGCATATAGAGGTAATATTTCCATTACCGCCTCTGCTAGTGCCTCGTTATTAGCTTCTTTGGAATTTAACCCGATAGTGCAGTAATGCTTAATGCCAAACTGACTGGCGCGAAATCTTTCCCAACCAACTAGAGAACTAAGATAATCTTTATAAGACTCGGCACTAGTCCGGGGTTGCCCTAACCAAAAAGCTGGTTCAATTACCGCTACTATGCCAGCTTTTGCCATTGCTTGATAGTCATCGGTAGTTCTAGAACTCATGTGAATGTGGGGATCGAGAAACATCATTTTGCTATTTTGCATTGTTTTATATGGTTATTTTTTAGGATAATTGAATTTGTAAGTATTTTCACCGACGTAGGCTCTAAGGGCTATGTAGAACTCGTTACAATAAGCAAATAATCTTTCATTCGAGTAATTAGAGCTAAACAAATCATTTCGGTACGGTGTTATTCGTCACAGTTTAACTGCAAACTCTGTTAAATGCTGTTTTGAGTTCGGCAACAGCTTGGGAGTTAAAGGGTGCGACTAATTGCCATAATTCAGGATTAACTGTTCTTTTCGCTGCTAATCTTTCGCGGGCATAGTCAATCAACATTTGTGATAACTGCTTGTTGTTGCGAGTTTCTAGACCGTAAATTGGCTTTAGCGGGCTATCAATAAATAAAGCTTTGAGAACCATCTGGTTCCAGGCTAAATCATCTAAATACTTGGCAGGATAGGGATTGTACAAAGCTACGGCATTAAAAACCAAGCTCATGTTACTACGAATTCCTTCTGCAGCCCGTAGTTGGAATTTTTCAGGATGAGGCAGCAAGGGTAAACTTTGATACAAGGCAATTAGTTCTCCTACATCCGCTGCCGCAAAAATTTTATCTAAGGTTGCTACATAATTATCCTTATCCTCATGGGGAAAAGATAAAATCAGCAAGGTTCGTCCAACTTGGTCTACAGTCCAATTAAGAGGATGCCATCCTGGGATTAACTCTTGAGCTGCTTGTAACTCTTCAGTTGATAATTCTAGTTTTTGCTTTCCTAGATAACGAGGTACGCTACTAAAAGAAGTAAATAGATTTCTTTCGGCAGCATTTTGGCTAATTTCTTCTTTTTTCCGGTTTAACCAGGCTAAATCTTCAGTAGAAGTTCGTGTTGCTAACCAGCTATCAAGTAGTGCAACAATTTTATTTGTTGGAATAAAAGTCTCAGGTGACATGATTTAAGTAATAATATTGATATTATTTAACTTATAATCATATTTAGTGCTAAATGTTGTAAAGCTTCGAGGAAGTCCTAGAACGATAGGTTTTCGAGAACCAATGTGATACTCTATCTTGGTTTGGGAAATATTAGTCGTTTAAGCCAAAATTACCATATTGATCATCTAAAGCACGCAACTATACTTTATACCGACACAATAAATGTTATGTTAAGCGATCTAACCTGGATTGCTTAGAATCAGCTATCCAATTAATTTTGAAGTTTCAAACAGGCTTTTTTAGTTTGAATTAGATTAACATTTCCATAGCTAAAAATAAACTCGCTGTAATCAGCTATATCATCTAAGCCTATTAGATTGAGTATTATTTCTAACACCAACCAAAACATCAATTTGAAGAATAACTTCTGCCACTGGTGAGATTTCATCTTCTTCGATAGAACTTGTCTTCATGAGTTACATCAGTTTAGAGACGAAAAGAATATGCAAGGCGATATTTCTAACTTTTATTAGAAACACAGAAATATATTTTGTCTATGGAAAAAATCAACATTTAAAAAGATTTAGGCGTTTTTTGAGAAAACTGATTTTCCATTTTTGTTCCCGAAAAGCTTAAATCTACTTATGGAGAAGCGAATCAGGACAAACAATCTATATTTATTTGCTAAAAAAGTTCACTTTTCAGTCGTAATACTTATTTTTTTCCTCAAAGTTCTTAGCTTTTTGGCGATTATTCCTCCATTTTAAAATTCAACTATGACAAAAGCGTTTTATATAATTGAATATAGCCCAAAAACTAATTATCGCGTCGCTAAATCTTGAACTAAAATAAAAGTAAAATCAATTAAAGTTGGCAAAGCTTTTCAATCTCAAAAGAGGGCAAGCCTACCTCAACTATTAAAAATCAGTGTGGAGTGAGAGTGGTAAATCGTTAAGCTTTCATTGTTGCGCTATTTTTTTAAAGTTATGTTGAAAATTGTCATTTTTTTAGGGTTCATTATCTTGTTCATTCTATTGTGGCGTTGGATTTTATCAACTGACAGAGATTATTCTCCCCCACCTGGTCGAATCTAAAAGTTATGGTTGAATATTCTAGTTTAGACTGAGTAAACTAAGTTGTCTCACATCTTCTGCACTTAGTTGCCAACCCATAGCTCCTGCATTTTCTGCTGCTTGTTGAGCATTTTTGGCTCCGGGAATCGGAATAACATTTTCCTGCATTATCAGCCAATTAAGAGCTACCTGAACAGTTGTTTTTTGGTATTTTTCCCCAAGCTGTTTTAAATGAGTAATCAAAGGTTCAATTTTACTTAATCCTTGAGCCGAAAATTTGGGATCGATTTTTCTTGCTCCCGTAACTCGCTCTTGTTGATCTGGAGTATATTTTCCAGTCAGCAATCCCTGAGCTAGAGGACTGTATGCCAGGATTGTAATTCCTAACTTACGAGCTAGTTCTAAAATACCGTTTTGTTCGATCTTCCGCGTTAGCAAAGAATAACGAACTTGATTGACAGCTAGGGGAACATCGTACTGTGCCAAGAGATCGTGAGCCTGTTGCATTTGGGCTGCTGAGTAATTACTAACTCCAACAGTTAAGATTCGTCCTCGTTTGACCTCCTCAGCTAAAGCCTCCATCAATGTTGGCTGACCCATAAAAAAGTCAAAGGGCATATGAACTTGATACAGAGCAATCTGTTCGACTTCAAGTCTCTTGAGGCTAGCTGTTAAAGCATCCGTTACCGCTTGTTTACCAAATCTCCAAGGCAAAGGAAAGTACTTGGTAGCTATCTGTACTGGTTGAGGAGTTTGCTTTAAAAATCTTCCCAGAAGCCGTTCTGATTCCCCGAAACCATAAACTTCGGCAGTATCAAAAAATGATGCACCACTGGCTATGGCTGCATCAAAAGCATTTTGCACTTCTGTTTCACCATAGTCAGAGCCATAACCCCAAAACAAACTATCACCCCAAGCCCAAGTACCAATTCCTAAGGATGGGAGAGTAATATTTTTGAGAGATAGTTTAGTTGCTTCCATGAGCGTCATGTAATAATTTTGGGGTCGCTTTACATTACTTTACAACACTCTTTTTACTTTCTGCTTAAAACCAAAAATATTTACAGTTGTATTTCAAAGAGTGGGAGGTATTTTTTGGCTTTTGAGCTATTAAGTCCAATTATTTACACCTGAAAATTTTTCCTAGTAATTAGAGGAATAATGGAAAGTAAGGTCAATAAACCTAACGCGAGCCAAAAAGTGATGGGATCTTCTCCAGCTAAGGCTGATTTGCCGCTAGTGCCTAACCAAGTATAGGCTAGAGTTCCAGGAATAATACCGATAAAAGTTGTCATTGTATAGGTAACCCAATGAAGAGGGGTTAAGCCAAATAAGAAGTTAACTATGTTAAAAGGAGAAATCGGGGCAAAGCGAATTGCTAAAACAAAAGCGATGGGTTTATCAATTACAGCTTGGTTAAATATCTTCAATCCTTTATGCTGCGCAAACTTATACTTAATATAATCTCTTAATAAATAGCGAGCTGTCCAAAATGCGCCTAATGCTCCTAGCGTAGCGCCGATTGCTGACCATAAAGTTCCCCACCATAGACCAAAAACCAGACCTCCCACTACGGTTAAGATCGTTCCAGGAATGCCCAGAATAGTTAAGAGAATATAGCAACCAATAAAAGTTAGGATTACACAACTAGAACAGGAATTACTATTAAAATAGTCTACAAGAAATTCTTGATTAAATAGAGGTTTAGCCGGACCAATAGTACATAATAAGAGTAAAACAATAAACGCGATCGCAACTCCCATACGAGGATTGAACAAGATGGTTAATTTTCTTTTCCTAGTATGTTTATAATTAGGTTTTTTCTTTAAATATAATTTTTTTGTTTTCACAGCATCGACCTAATTGCATTAATATAATTTAAACTAATGCTCCACCACAACTAGAACCACTTCCCGCAGTACAACCATAGCAATAGTCTGCAGTTTTGACTTCATTAATAATATCAAGATTATTAGTAGATAAAATTTTTGCTAAAGTTAATTTTTCTCCCGTGGAATTGATAGCAGCAAGATTTTCCATCTGATTAAAATCACAATCATAAATATTGCCAAGATAGTCAATGGAGAGTTCGTTACGACACATGAGGTTACCTAAAGTTACTGCATTAAAATTTTCTTCTAAAAATTTTAAGTAGTCATCATGCAATTTATATCTTTGTAGATATTGTTTGGTTCTGCCAATAGGAATATTAGTAATAGTAAATAAGTGATTAAATTTAATTTCAAAATGTTCAAACAAATATTTCTTATAATCTTTTTCTAATCGTTGCTGATTGGGAGTTAAAGAGAAATTGGTGTCTTTAGGTAAGCTAGGATTGTAAACTAAATCGATTATTAAATCAGGATTAGTAGCGTAACCTAATTGATTAAGTTTTTGAATGGCTAAGATCGATTTGTTATATACTCCAGCACCTCTTTGTTGATCGACATTAGATTCCAAGTAGCAAGGTAATGATGCGGTAACTCTTAACTTGTTTTGGGCAAAATATTCAGGTAAATCTTTATATCCAGGTTCAAAGAATATGGTTAAGTTGGAGCGAACGATAACTTCTTTGCCCTTATTTCTAGCAGCATTAACGATTTGCCTAAATCCGTAGTTCATTTCTGGTGCACCACCAGTTAAGTCTACTGTCTCTATTTGAGGGAAACGGTTAATAATTTCAATTATTTGCTGACAAACTTCGGTCGATAGTTCTTCTGTTCTTTTAGGACTTGCTTCTACATGACAATGAGTACAAGCAAGATTACATTTACGACCTAAATTAATTTGCAGAACAGTGATTTTGTTTTTAGTTAATGGCGTTTTTATTTTGTCACAAAATCGAGTTAAAGATGGTATTTTTGCTTTATTATTAATAATATTTTGCATAATTTATTACTTCCTATTTTATTCATAAAATATAATTTTTTTACTCATTACTCATTACTTATTACTTAATTACTTTCCTTTATTGAAGTAAAAAGTATGTAATGCCACTTACTACAGCTGCAATTGGTAAAGTCAAAAACCATGAGCCAAGTACTTGTGAGAAAACATTAATATGGGCAGACTGAGAAATTACACCTACGCCAAAAATAGAACCTACAGAAACATGAGTTGTCGAAACAGGTACCCCTAAACGACTAGCAAAAATAACTAAAAATCCTGTTACCAAATTGGCAGATAATCCTTTACCTGCATTAAGAGTAGTAATTTTTTTACTAACTGTATTAGCAACTTTTTTTGCATTTAATAAACCTCCAATTGCCATACCCAAACCCACTGCTAACATGCCGCCTTTAATTGAGAAAGCAGACACAGTTAAGAGCAAAGCTACAATTTTAGGAGTATCATTCAGACCTCTGGCAAAGCTAACAATTCCAGCGCTGATAAAGTGACAAGTATCTACTATTTTTTGACTATCAATTCCTAAAAAATTTCCCACATATTTTTGTTGACATTTTTCGGTGGTATCAATAGCAATATCAGGAGTCACAACAGCTTGGAGAATACTACTATTAGCTGTAACTGCAACTGGTACTAATTCTTGTTTATTTCCGGCACAAATACACCAAGCTTTATTAATGCCAAATAGCAATCTCAGATAGCGAAAAGTACTATAGACAATTGCTCCTAAAATTATGGCAATTAAAGGACTAACTAATAAGGGAATAAAAAAAGATTTACCTAAAGCAGCAAAATTTAACTCTTTGCCAATTGCCATTAATCCCGCTCCAGTTAAGGCTCCGGTGAGACTATGAGTTGTGGAGATGGGAAAACCAGTTACAGTAGCCAAAATTACTGTTAATCCCGCGCCGAAAGCAACCGCAATGTGAAACTGATCTGCATTAGCAATAGCTGTGGGAACTAATCCTTTACCCGAAAAGTTTTTTAATAAAGCATCAGCCAAGGCGATTGAGGCAATTGAACCAGCAAAAGTTGTCAAAGTTGCCCACCAAATTGCTATTTTGTAGTTAATAGTTTCGCTACCAAATAAAGTTGCTACTCCTTTAAAATTATCATTAGCCCCATTAGCATAAGCCAAAAAAAATGTTGTCAAAAAAATTGCAATTGCCCAGATCATAAGTCATTTTTTCAAAATAGATTACCTAGTAGAGGCGTAGCCCTAAAGGATTTCCTAAAGGATACCGCTTTGCATAAGCTTCGCGTCCATGCTACGCCTCTACTGTTACGTTACATCCCTATTTTTTAACAGCATTCTCCTGGAGAACAACAATCTGTATTACTGTTAGTATCTGTCAAATTATATTCCGATCCTTTAGATTCTCTAGCATGACGAATGGCTTTATTTTTACAAGCATAAGGTTCTGCTTCCTCTAAAGGAATATTTTCGTAAGGTTCAATGGGAATGATTTCGTTTTTATAGGGACTATTAGGATTAGTTAAAATTTGATAAGTCTTATCGCATACTGCCATTCTTTCCCCACGACAATAGGTATGACCATCATCATCTTGTACTTGTTTCCAAGGTCCCTTATAAACAACTGCTTGCTTACGTTCCCAACATTCTCCTTCCTTTCCTTTATAAGCCCGAACTGTCATAGAACGAAACTCAACACCATCAATAACTTGCCAGGGATTTTCTTCTCTTTTTAAAATTTCAATACCATAAAATCCCGCATCTTCAAACATTTTAAGAAACAGATCTTCGCGAAATGCTCCTGCAATACAACCACTCCAAAGTTCAGGGTTATTTAAAATTTCTGTTGTCGGATCTTCATCGCAAACAATATCAGAAATTACTACTCTACCACCACGCTTTAGTACCCGAAAAATTTCAGCAAATAACTGTTGTTTATCTTCGGGACGAACTAAGTTAAGAACGCAGTTAGAAATAACAATATCAACGCTATTATCAGCAATTAAAACTTCTTCTTTTCTCAAGCGATCGCATTCTGCTTCGTATTTACTGATTCCTTCTATTGAAGAAATATTATTATTTTGCAACCAATTTTGTACAGGCTCTAAAGGCAACTTAAGATCTTGTATTTTTCCTTTAACAAATTCGGTATTATGATATCCTAGCTTACCTGCTATTTCCTGTTGATACTTCCTTGCTAGAGATAGCATCTCGTCATTAAAGTCTACGCCAATGATCTTGCCATGAGCACCAACTTTTTGTGCGAGGATATAACAATTCTTACCTGCGCCAGAACCTAAATCTACAACGGTTTCCCCTGGGTTCACATAGCGGGTAGGATCACCACAGCCATAATCTTTAGCAATAATTTCTTCTGGTAAAATTTCTAAATAATTGCCTTCATATTCTGTGGGACAACAAAGACTAGGCTGTTGTTGTCTTGCTCCTTCTTGATATCTTTCGAGTACTTCAGATTCAATGTTATAGGCGATGGAAGTAGAATTTGATTCTTGTTGAGAAATAACAGTTTCAGTCACAGATACTCAATCCTTGTCTTAAATTTGGACTACAGTTAATGGTTCGGCAATTATAGCCACCGAACAAGAGGTTAGGTAAGTAATATTAAACGTTTTAAACATGGGGGCAAATGGTTATTCGCCCTGAGGTAGTTTATACATCCTAACCTTGGCTTCGACTACTAAATAAAGCAGATTTTGAGAAAAAAATACAGATTTTCTCCTGATATTTTAAGTTTTGGGGTTTTTGCTCTGAGATATCTCTATTTAAAGCAATAGAAATGAAATTTTCCTGAGATTTAGTTTAACTTCTTCTGGGTTAGCTGTTTTGTTATAAAAAAATCTAGCCGATATTGAATCGACGCCCTAGGCAAGTGGCAGTTCTAAAGCCTTATACTTGACCCGATTACGTCCTAAAGCTTTGGCTTCATACAAAGCACGATCAGCAGCAGCAATTAGAGATTCAGGAGAAGAGTCGGGACTGGGAATAATACTCGAAACTCCCAAACTTAAGGTTACGTAATTACTTACTTGGGATAAATCATGGGGAATTTGTAATTTGAGAATCCGTTCTCGAACATCTTCAGCAACGGTCAAGGCTCCTTCTCCTTGAGTAAAAGGTAAGATCATGGCAAATTCTTCTCCCCCATAACGAAATACCACATCAGCAGGACGTTTAATTGCCAGACTCATTCCTTGAGCTACCTTGTGTAAACATTCATCTCCTGCTTGATGCCCATAAGCGTCGTTATAAAATTTGAAAAAATCTACATCACATAAGATTAAAGCAAGAGTTTGTTTTTCCCGAGCACATCTTGACCATTCTTGATTCAAATATTCATCGAAACGGCGGCGATTGGCAACTTGAGTTAGACTATCGATATTGGCTTGACGTTTTAGTTCTAAATTAGCTTCTTTGAGCTCAATTTCCATTTGTTTGCGATCAGTAATGTCCCGAAAATTCATGGCAAATCCGTCACCCAATTTAACAGCAACAATATGAAACCAATTTTGATCGCGATTGTAGTAATGCTCTTTGTCTAAGACAATGCAGTTTTCCACTACTTGAACAAATAAATCAAACAAACCTTCAAATAAGTGACCTGACAAGTTTTCTAGTAACAGTTTACCTCTCAAGCTATCTCCCGTTTCCCCTACTGTCATAGCTGCTACTGGATTAACTACTAACCAACGAAAATTAACAATTATGCCCCAGCGATCGCGAATTGCCTCAAAGGCGGCTACCCCATCAAGAGAACTATTTAATACTCCCGCTAAAAGCGCCCGTGATTGATTAAGATCGTGGGCGACAGTTTTTCTTTCTTGAGCTGATTGATAAAGAAGTTTTTTAAAATTTTCTTTTTCTCGATAAATTTTTAATTGATTTTCTACCCGCAGCACTAATTCTCTGAGAAAAAAAGGTTTGGTGATATAGTCTGAACAACCTAATTTAAAAGCTTGTACTTTGTCACTTTCTGAGTCCAGGGCACTAATAAAGATTATGGGAATCTCACGGGTTTTCTCATTAGTCTGGAGAATCTGGCATAGTTTATAGCCGCTGATCGCTGGAAGAACGACATCTAGTAGTATTAAGTCAGGAAACTCTCCTCTAATTGCGTGGAGAGCCATTTCTCCATCAGCAACGCAATGAACTCGATAACCTTGCTTCATTAAAACAGACGACAAAAGGCGTAGATTATCTAAAGAATCATCTACTATGAGAATATTGCCTTTAATCGGTGCATCGTATTCTTTGCCCATTCACCGTTACTTGGTCATGAATAATCATTGTTATGTAGGATTTGTTTAAACCTTGAATTAAGGTTTATATTGGGGATAATAATATCCAATTTAAATATTTGCTAATGAGCTATTAAGTACTAATCTAATTTTAAATCTGAATCTTAGCTATTGCCAGTCTTACAAGGTAATTGAAATTGCTTGAGTTGATGTTGATTTGCTCAAACTTAAGGATAAATACTTGTTTACTCTCCCAACTATATTTCTGTTGGCTTCAAGACAAATACTGATAATTTATTATTCATCGATATTGAGAAGAATATTTATAGGTAACAACAATTAGATATTAACCCCCAGTCAAATTACCCAAACAATTTTAATCACTGATCTAGGTTCAAAAAATATTAATTAAAACTTTATTCAATGCCCAACTTTTTCTAGTGACTGACGGGAAACTAATTTTTCAACGTTAGCTTGAGTATCCTGTAACATTTTTTCTCTACTAGTAGTTACATCTGTAAGACTGGGAAGAAAATTACGAGCTTGTAATGCCATATGGAGTTGTAGCTGAGCTACATATTCACTAATATCTTCGCGAAACTGTTCTTGATGAGTTAATTGAAAATTCACGTTGTCCGATCTCCTCGAAAAAATGTATTTTTGTAATATCAAATTTGGACCCTTGCCCTTATTATCCCATGTAGATAGGATGTTACCCTCGCTTATCCTTATGATCCCGTTTGACAGAGCCCATAGGGGGCGAGCGAAAAAATGCTTGGGGATTTAAGGGCTTGGGGGCTTGGGGAATCAATTGTCCCCCTATCTTCCCACACCTCCCACACTCCCCACCCTTCCCACACTCTTCACATCTCTATCTTCCTACTTCCCGATCTCCCTGTTTACCACAGTAAATTTTGCTCACCCGCCCATAGGGGAATGAAAAAACCTTAGCAGGGTTACTCGTCAATATAAACTAACATGATAGTTAGATTTTTTAAACCTACTTTAGGGGATTCTCAATATTTCGCAATACTATTTGTTAATAAAATTAATTTTTGGTGAATTTAAGTTGTGTGAGACTGAATTATTAAGATCGAAAAATAAGACAATTGCAACTTAGGATAATCTTTGAGGTTGGTATATATTTTGCGATCGCGAAAAGTTGCTTTTTCTACTACACTACTCACTTCAAGTAATCCCCGCTGTTGCAGAATTTGCCACACTTGCTGATAAACTGAACTGACTTTCATCAAAACCACGACATCAGATGAGTCTAGAACTGGTTCTAAATCTTCCCAGGAATAGATAGCAGGTAGAATTGTCAAACGCTGCTTGCCCATAGCTAAAGGCATTTGCAAATCAGAAGCGGCTGCGGTGGGAGCACAGATTCCTGGCACGGTGATAATTGACACTGGGTCAAAATATTGCTGTATCGTTTGAGCTAGATACGTAAAAGTGCTGTAAAAACTGACATCTCCTTCACAGGCGAAAGCGACATCAATGCCTTGATTCAGATATGACCAAACTTTTGCTGCGGCTTGCTGCCATGCTTTTTGTAAAATCGCTTCATCTTTTGTATAGGGAAAATCTAAGGCAATGGTTATTTGTTCTGGTTTTAACCATTGAGCAATTATCTGTTCGGCAATACCAGGTTTTTGATTAATTCCTGCGGGGAAAGCTACTATTTTTGCCTCTTGTAGCAACCGCAAGCCTTTAACTGTTAATAATTCAGGATCTCCTGTACCAACGCTAATACCATAAAGAGTTCCCAGTTTAGATTTAGGGGTAGATGAAGCGAATTTTTCTGGTTTACTCAATTTACTAATTATTAAGAGTCTCGTAAACTTTGATAGCGATAGAAGTTAAAGATATCAAAAAGAATTCCCGCCATAGTACTAGTCAAGCCGAGAGTAATTATGCCCATAATGGGTTTTCCATTACCAAAAACTACTAGAAACTCTAACAAAGCATTTTTTACACTGTCTCCTAAAACCATCAAACTAGGTAAAAAGCTCATCAAAAACGAGCATCCCAGCAGGAATAAAATTATAGTCACCGGAAGCACAAAGCTAATTGTAGCAGTGAGAAACAGCGATCGCATTAAACTAGGCGTCACTTTCATATCATTGCCTCTGATAAAGAATATTGGACAAGAATTTTTGCCTATCTATACCAAGATACGCGTAATTTTTGGGTTTGGAGATTATATTTAAAAATCTTAAATTTTTATAAAATTACTTGGTGAACATTAGTTAACTACAAATGATATTTGTTTACAATCAAACTTCAGTTGTTCTAGGATTTAACTAATATTTCAGCTTGTTGCAAAAAATTTCTAATGCCCTCTAAGTAAGAATTACTATCTTCTAGCATGGGGAAATGACCTGTATTAGATATTTCTAAATACTCTAGCTTATCGTTAAGTCTAGCTGCCTGCTTTGCCATTTCTGCAGGGATGATTTGGTCTTTTTCTCCTGATACCAAGAGAGTTGGCACTTCTATACCAGCAAATTCTTGGGGCATAATTTCCACTGCTTCTTTACTCACAGAAGTATAAATTGTGCCTAATGCCGATTCATAGTCCGCTAGGAGGAAATCTTCTAAGAAAGCGTAGCGATCGCTTTTCTTAATCGGTCGAGACAAAAATCTGGCCATAAACATTCTGTCCGCTAGGGGAATTTTGAGAAACCATTTGTAACGAAATTTGACGACGTAAGCCCCAAACTTGTGAAAAGCCTTGAAAGCTTGCTCATCATATTCAAAAACCCCATTACAGGTTAAGATTGCCTGTTTTACGCGATCGCGATAACGATTAATAAAAAAGGTCGCAACCGATGCTCCCATCGAATGAGCCTGAATCGATATTTTGGGGATTCCCAATTCATCTAATAAGATTGCTAAATCGTCGGCATAATCTGACATTTCGTAACTGAGATTGACAGGAGTCGGGGGTAATTTGGAACGTCCGAAACCCCGCATATCATACAGTAGACAGTCAAAGTCTCCTGACAAGGCGTAGGCTGTGCTTTCCCAGTAGCGCGCAGAACCAGCCCAGCCGTGAATAAATACCATTACTGGTTTTTGAGCTTGATTGTTTGAGTGACGAATCCATTGATAGTAATGATCAACACCACGGACATTAATTAACGGCATAGTTACTATAAAATAATCGCAATTATTTTGTCATATCAGATTAATCCCCCTTTGAGGTTTTTTTTCGGCAAAATTTTAGATTGTGTCGCTTAGCTATTGCGAGATCCTCAGGACGATCGACATCGGGAAGAACGGGCAAATAGTCAATCGATAAAGCTAATTGTTGGGCAATCTTCTGAGTTATGGTAAACACGGAATCACTGCCCCAGTTAATATTGAGAAATAATTCAGGAACTAATTTACTTAAACCAATGAGATAATAACCGCCGTCTTCAGCGCCACCTAAAACTAAGTCGTGGTTCTTTAGAGCCTCAAAAGCCTGGTTCAAAATTAGAGGATTAATATCAGGACAGTCTATGCCAATGGTAACAATTCTTTGTTTTCCTCGTTCAAAAGCATCATGAAAAGCTGAGTTCATTTTGACCCCCAGATCTCCTGAAACCTGGGGATAATAACTGTGATTATTGCCTAGCCAGGATAACATTAAATTGCGATCGCCTCCAGCAAAATGAATTGCGATCTCTATGGGACGAGATTGTTGTAATGTTTGGGCGGTATCAATTGTATGTTCGCTTAGTTGACGTTGTAAGTCTGCCGCACCTGCTGCGCCTAAGGCTGGAATCATACGGGTTTTAGTCTTTCCAGGTTCAGGATAGCGGGTAAAGATAATTAAACTTTCATTCATAACCTTGTCGGGCGTCCATAACTATTAATTATCTAAAATACATTTAGCCGCCATTACCGTATATCTGCCGTCGGCAAAAACAGTGCAACGATCTTTATAGGCTATCAAAGCAGGAATCTTACCCTGTCGCAAACTAGCAATTGCTGCTTGGGCAAATGGTTGATGTTGTCTGATCCAATTATTGTCGTGGACATAGTCGGGAAGAAAAATCGCTTCATTTAATAACCAAAAAGTGATATCGTACTGGCGAATAAATTCTTTGACTACTTCTATATTGTCACTGTACTGAGCCGTAATTAAGTCGATCCCCCGTTGACGAAAAGGACGATAATAGCCCATATGATAGGGAATAGCGTATTCGCGACTGACCAGAACCGAGCGCTGGGCAAAAGTTGGCAGGTTATCGGCTTCTAGAACCAAAGAAGCAATCATAATATCTTTAGGTTGTTGCCGAAAAAATTCATATAAAGCCGTTGCTTCCCCAATTCTGTATTCAGTAGAGGGAAAATTGTCTTCCCAACTAGGATAAAACAAAAGGGAAATCGCGATCGCTAATCCTAAGCAACCAGCAAGTATTTTTGGCCCTATTTTCCTAATATTGAGACGCTTTTGAGGTGATCTTGGCTGTAATTGTCGCCAGAGGGCATCTAAAATTGAGGTCAGAACGATCCCTGCCGCGACAGCAATTATGATGCGAAAACTATATCCAGTGTAGCGACTGGGAAGGTGTAACTGGAAAAGTACTGCATGGGCTAAGGCAAACATCCCGACAGAAACTACAATTAAATGCAGTAATAACCATATTCTCTCGGTAATTTGTTTAACTAAAGGAAATCTGGCCTTAAAATTGCCAATAATCGGCAACAACAACCCAAATCTGAGGGTTTCTGGCGAGTATAACCCATCGGGGAACAAGCCACTTCGCCCACCACCAAAAATATAGTCCCAAAAATTATGTTTAAAAAATTTGGCTCGCCCTTTGTTAGAAAAATCTGGTAACTGTAACGCTTCAGCACGGGTAATTGTCGGCGCAAATTCCGAGACATTAAGTGCATAGGGCAGCATCACCACAAAAGCTACTGCCAAACCGATAACAGCAAAGTAATAGTCATTGCGATTGCGAGACGGCGTCGGGCGCATTCCTTGCCAGGTAAACAATTGTAAAATGAGCATTCCCGATGCCAAAAAGACGCACTGGGGATAAAACATCCCTAAAAGTGCGATCGCGATCGCGCAGGGAACCAAAGAGCGTTTAGCCAAGTAATAGAGAAATGCCAGCAATAAAGGATAGACAAAAGCTCTGGGAGTACCAGAAATCATATCATCCTTCATCCAGAGGGTTTGATTGAGTAACAGACTAGTGATAAAACAACCCAGGGGAACCGGAAATATTTGTTTGCAGAGTAAAAAACCGTACCAAGTAGCAATCAACCCAATGATTGGGGGGAGCAATTTATTGAATATCAGAGGACTAATTCCTGCTGCTGCTGCCAATTTGTAGAGAGTAGTGTAACCGACTGGAGCCACGGATTGAAAATAATCAGCAATCAGATCGTTAGGAAATAATTGCGGATCTAGATAACGTAACATCCAAAAGACATGTTGCCGCGCATCGTCCTGAACTATCCATTCGCCACTAAAACCTTCTTTGAGAGCTAACCAACTACAAACAACTGCAAAACCTAGACTGAGACTCAACCAAAAATTCCACAGGCGACCATTATTGGAGAATGAGGTTGAGATAAAAAGTTTCTGAAGACGAACAATAGTCATAAATTAGAAATCACCTTAGGGTTGGATCAAAATTTCTTATTGCTTTAACAGTAAATAATAAAGTTTTCCTGAGCTATTGAATAGTTATTCGCGATCGCATATTTAAACGATTTGGATTTGATTATGGGTTATTTTAATTTATATTTAATATGTATAATTTATATGGCAAAATTATATGAGTTTCACCTTCGAGTGGGATAGTCAGCGGTACTCCGCCGTAAAACGACGGAGCCTGCGCTGACCGCATTCCGCGGTCAAAGAGAAGCGGAAAACAAAGCCAAGCATGGTCTGGACTTTGAGACAGCTCAATATGCATTTTTTGTAAATGCCGTTTAATTGTTCATGATGCTAAACACAGTGATCTAGAAGAACGTTGGTTTTGCATTGGTAAGGTAAAAGACCGTGTCTTAACAGTCCGTTTTACTTATCGAGGCGATGTAATTCGTATCTTTGGAGCAACTGAATGGCGTAAATGGAGGAAATTTGATGAAGAACACAACACCTGATCCAGCAGAACCGATTGGTAATGTTACGATTGTCGAAGATTTTCTACCACCACCAGAACAATTGGTGCCAAAGAAAAAAACTGTAAAAGTAACAATGGAATTCACCAAGGAGAGTATTGAGTATTTCAAATGCGAGGCTCAACGTTACAATGCTCCTTATCAAGCCATGATTCGTAATTTAGTCGATATCTACGTTAAAAAGCAGCAACAATAATTTTGCTTGCTCTAAAAAATAGCGAAAAGGTTAGATCTTGATTAATTCTTTACTTTTTTCTTCCAAAGCAGATAAAGCAGCCTGAATTTTATCAACAGTTTCTGATTCAAAGTAGGGTTCTCCACATTGAGAACAAACATAAGCTTCAATTGCATCCCAATGAATATGATATCCTTGACGACTAATTGAAAAAGGAGCCGTTGATTTCTTCATTTCTCCTTGACAATACATACATTTCATCGGTTTAATCTCCTTTTAAAATCTGATGACCATTGATTTTCATTAGGTAAATAAGCTGTAATAATTGCTAAATAATCCTCCTTTGGAGAACAAACAACATGAATCACTCTATCTTCGATTCCATAACCTAATAATAAACAACTGTGACCTCTAACATCATCTGGATAATCCTCAATTAGCTCTCCCGTCGCAACAACTATTGCCACTTCTTTTGTGGTAATCATCCTTTCAGGACGCGACATTTGTTGAATTGTATGAGGTAGAAATAAAATTCTTTTTTGTGCTGAACATTTTACTTGTTCAACAATATCATCAGACATCAAATATCCATTATTCTTTCAACAATAAATAATAAAGTTTTCCTGAGCCATTCAATAACCCTGCGCGATCGCCTGCTAAATCCCCACTACCCAGGAAAATATCAACCCTTCCCGCTCCTTTAATCGCACTTCCCGTATCCTGATCTAAAACATAGCGGGTTACGGTATGAGTTTCTAACTCTCCTGTAGCGCTAACTTGAGGAATCGGTGCTTGAATTAGAGCCAAGGCTCCAGGAGGCATAATTGACTTATCTGTGGCAATAGAGCGCTCTGCTGTAACGGGAACACTTAAGCTACCATTGGGCGGTTTATCCTCAGTTTCATAAAAGAAAATAAAGCGATTATTGCGGGGAATATATTTATCTAATGCTTTAGGATGAGCCTCGAAATATTCCAGTAATTTAGGTAAAGTCAATTCTTCTTTGGGGACAATGCCATCTTTGACCAATTCTCCGCCAATGCTAGTGTAACGATAATTGGTACTGCCCCCATAGGTAATACTCATCTGAGTGCCATCAGTGAGTTGTAATTTTGCCGAACCCTGGACTTGCACTAAAAATGCCTCCATGCGATCGCGTAACCAGACCAATTCATGACCCGCCAAAACAGTTTTATTTCCCTGTAAACCATCTTTGCCTTCTAGTTGAACTCTTGTAGGATGAGGTTTCCGCCAATTATCAAAGTTTTTCGGTTTGCGATAGAGAGGATAGCGATATTCGGCATTGGGAACTCGACTTGCTTGATAAGTAGGGACAAAGTAGCCAGTAAACTCTACGGTACCTTGATGATCTTTGCCTACTGACTGATAGAAGGCAAACTCTGACTCTACTGCTTGTTGTAACTCCTGAGGAGAATTAGCAGTTACTAGTAATTGACGAAAACGAATCAAAGAGCGACGTACTCGATCTAAGCTAAATTCAGTTCCCGAATAGCGACGGTAATCTCTGGCTGCTTTGGGAGTTGCTAAATATTTAAGACTTTGATCGACAGCGTTAACTAAAGATTGTAAATCTCCAGAATTATTGAGATTTCCCCATAATTGTTCATCAAGACCAAAATCATCTTCCTGGCGGTCGTTTACTTGCCCCAAAGGGAAAGCTGTCACAATTTGATGTTCTATGCCTATAACCAACCCTAATCCTAAAACTAAACCTGCGATCGCTTTTTTCATCGGAAGTAAATAAAATACAAACAAAAATATTACTGAGTGGTATATTTTCTTGATTCTATTTTGTTCTAGAAATTTTTAATTGGCGATCAAATTTAAGTATATTATCAGCAAGTATAGCGCTACGCCCAAGTCCTAAAGGATACCGCTGCCCCTGCGGGTAGAGCTTCGCAAGCGCATATCAAAAGTCACCCACCCCTAACCCAACCCACCCCTAACCCAACCCACCCCCAACCCCTCCGAGGAGGGGAGCCGGAGGGGAACCAAACCAGGAGGGGAAGTCAAAAGTTTACTAATCATAGGCTTGGGCGTTTACCAATGTCCTAACCAAATTACGTAGTGCTGTATTTTGTTGAGAATCGGATTTAGTACCACTCTGAAAGAGCATCAATTAGATTGGGTTAGTCTGCTCAAAAAGAACTGTAAGGCGCGAAGTTAACAGCTTTGTGCTTCCTAATCCTCATCCTTTATCCCTCATCCCTTACTTATAATTCCTAACCATTCGATGAGATTATCTAATTGTCGTTGAGGTTTAACAATTCCCAAACCACGAACAATTACTTTTTTAGGAGCATACATAAAACGCGATCGCAGATGTTTGGGTAACTTTTCTGCTAAACTGTTCCAAGCCGGTTCAGCCATCGGAGTTTCTAAGACAATATGTTGTTTCCCTTCGGGTTTGATGCGAGAAAATCCTAAAGGTTTAGCTATTTGTTTAAGTTCCATTACTTGAATTAATTGGTTTACCGGCGTAGGTAATTCTCCATAGCGATCGCACCAGTCCGTAGCAATTTGAGTTAGTTCTTGTTTAGAAGATACGGTAGCAACTGCCCGATAAGCATCCATTTTTTGCTCCATATCTGATATATAATCGGCGGGAATGAAGGCTGTAACTTTTAAATCTACTTGGGTATCTTCCACTTTGGGAATTTCTTGTCCTTGAATTTCTTGGATGGCTTCTTGTAACATTTCCATGTAAAGATCGAAGCCAATAGAGACAATTTGTCCTGATTGTTCGGCCCCTAAAAGATTACCAACCCCGCGAATTTCCATGTCTCTAGTTGCTAATTGATAACCTGATCCGAGTTGGCTAAATTCTTGTAAAGCCCGTAAACGTTTGAGAGCCGTCTCTGTTAAACTCTGTTTGTTGGGATATAGTAACCAGGCATGGGCTTGAATTCCCGATCGCCCGACTCTACCCCGTAACTGATATAGTTGGGATAAGCCGAATCTTTGCGCATCTTCGATAATAATGGTGTTAACCCGAGGAATATCTAAGCCTGACTCGATAATCGTCGTACAGATGAGAATATCTGCTTCCCCGTTACTAAAAGTCAGCATGGTCGCTTCTAATTCTGATTCTGGCATTTGTCCATGAGCGATCGCAATTCGGGCACTGGGAATCATTTCCCGTAGTTGTCCGCCTAATTCTTCAATTCCCTCAACTCTGGGGACCACATAAAAGATTTGTCCGCCCCGATCTAATTCGTTGCGGATCGCGTTGCGTACTACTTCAGGGTTATAGGAAGAAAGATGGGTTTTAATCGGACGACGGGATGGGGGAGGAGTGGTAATCAGACTCATTTCCCGAATTCCTGACAGCGACATATAGAGAGTACGGGGAATTGGAGTTGCCGAAAGGGTAAGGACATCTACCTGACTTTTATAAGCTTTGATTTTCTCTTTTTGATTAACCCCAAATCTTTGTTCTTCATCAACCACCAACATCCCTAAGTCTTTAAATTTGACATCTTTACCAAGTAACTGATGAGTGCCAACTACAATATCAAGCTCTCCTGTAGCCAGACGTTGCATAATTTCTTTCTTTTCAGCATTAGTTCGGAAGCGATTTAATAGACCAACATTTATTGGATAGGGCGCAAATCTTTCTTTGATCGTATGATAATGTTGCTGGGTTAAAATTGTGGTCGGTGCAAGAAAAGCGACTTGTTTATGGCCAGTAGTAATAACTTTAAAAATAGAACGGATTGCTACTTCAGTTTTCCCAAAACCCACATCCCCACAAACTAAACGATCCATTGGGCGATCGCTTTCTAAATCTAGTTTGACATCTTGGACAGCTTTGAGTTGATCTGGGGTTGGTTGATAGGGGAAAGAATCTTCTAGTTCTTTTTGCCAAGGATTATCTTGAGGATAGGCAAAACCAGACCGCTTCGATCTTTTAGCATATAGTTTGACTAAATCAACAGCTAGCTTCTTAATATTTTTCTGAACTTTAATCTTAGTTTTTGACCAAGACTTATCAGACATTTTATTTAATACCGGTTTGCTCTTACTTGTACGACGATAACGTGAAATTGTATCTAAAGAATCGGCAGGAACTCGCAGTAAACCATCAGCATATTTGATCGCTAGATATTCCCGATTGTAAAGAGTTTCTAATTTAATAAATCTGCCGATGCCATGGGTTCGATGAACTACATAATCTCCAGGACGTAGTTTGTTTAAATCTACTTTTTTAGAAGCAGCTCTTCGGCGTTTGCGAATGTAGCCACCTGAAGCGAGACTATGTTGTCCAAAAAATTCTTTATCGGTAACAAAAACTAAACGATAGGGTGGTAACACAAAACCTTCTAATTCTGCTAACCCTGAATATTTAACTGCTACCACAATATCCTGGACATGATTCTTTTCAATAGCGTTAAAGTCCTGAGGATTAGGAATAAATTGTACGGGACAGTCATGTTCTTGTAATAAAGATGCCGAGCGAGTTGGTTGAGCAGAAAAGACCCAGGTTTTATAGCTTTCGAGGTTAATACTGTTATAAATTTCTTTTTTTCCGCGCAAAACTGCTGCGAGTTTGCCAAATTGATGGGGTGAAGTTGGCAGGGGTTTACTATAAAGATTATAGATTGGAATATTTTCGTTGTTAGCGATTGGTAATCGAGGTTTTTCTTCTGCTATTTCTGATAAATAAATAAAGTTAAATTCTTGGTCAGTAAATAGTGAATCTTCAAAAACAGTATAGATTTTCGGTAAGCTGGGTTTAATATGTTTCCATTGTTCATCAGCATTAGCGACCCAGCGATCGCATCTTATTTGGCATTGTTCAGTTTCATCGATCGCGATTAAACTATTTTCGGGTAAATAATCTAATAAAGAAGCGGGATTGTCAAAAGCCAAGCCCAAAAAGCGGCGCATTCCTTCAGGAAGATTTCCCTCTTTTACCCCTTCTAGTTCTTCCTCAGATAAATGCTCTGCTATACTCTGACCTTTTTCTAAAATAGTATTAGCAATAATCGTCGAAAAACTCGTAGGAGTTAGTAATAAATCATTGATACAATCTAAAGATCTTTGGGTTGCGGGGTCGAACTCTTTGAGCTGTTCCAACTCATCCCCAAACCATTCAAGTCTGACAGGTAATTCCGCAGCAACGGGAAAAATATCGACAATATCCCCTCTTCTACTCCATTGTCCCTCCATTTCTACCAAAGAGACGCGATCATAACCCAATTTAGCTAGAGAATTATCCAACTCCTTCGAGTCCAAACTCATTCCCTGAGTTAAAGATAAACAATAGGAAGCAAAAACTTCTGGTGGTGGCAAGTGAGGTTGCAGCGCTCTCTCTGTCGTGACAACTGCTATGGGCGCTTTGCCTCCACTGTTAACTGTTAACTCTTCACTGATAACGGATAAGGCTTGCATTTGTCCCCAAATAGTTTCTGATTCAGAGTCAAACGGATCATAAGGCGATGCTTCGGAGGTTGGATAAAAGCTGACACTCTGCCAGCCCATCGCCTCGATTTGGCTTGCCCAGAGTCCTGCTTCTTCTAAATTCGGACAGACTACTACCAGATTTTGAGCTGCTGTTTTTGCTAAACCTGATGCCACGATACCTTTAGGTAGTCGAGCAATACCACTTAGCAGTAGTGAGCCATTTTTCTTGAGCTTGGTAACTAATTCTTTCGTCAGAGGTGATTTTTCAACAGCGCGAACAACAGATGCAAATGCCATATCGAATTAAGAAACGAGAAACGAGCAATAAGGAATAAGGAAGCGGTGTATAAAACTATGCGATATAAACGAATTAGTGAAGTTTCCTCAACGATGGACGTTCTCATGTTGAACGGGGCTTACAAGGGGGCGAGGCAACCTCGCCCCACAGCCCCTGGGAAACCTCGACGGGCTGCCACCGCAAAATACAGCCCTTTACCAAGAGACGAGGAACGAGAAAAACTCCCAGTCCCTAACCCTCAATTATCAATTATCAATCACCAATTATCAATTACTGATTAAGTTAGTAAGTTGCGAAGTAGGAGAATTTGGCATTTGCTTGAGTTGCTTTAACGCCCATTTAGCAGTTTTTTGTACTTGTTGATCAGAATCATTGATAATTTTAGATAGTCTTTTAGTGACTTGTGACATTAACTCATACAGTTTGGTTAGATCTCTAATAGCATCCTGTTGAGATTGAAAGTGTTCATCTCCTAGAGACAGTATTGGGACTTGATTGAGAGGTTGAAGGGTAAGACTAGTAATTTGTGTCATCGCTTCTAGGATCAGACTTCTCTCTTGGAAATCGGCTTCTATCATTAACTCTACCAGCGGTGTCATGGCTCTTGGGTCACCCTTTTGAGCTAATTCACCAATCTTTTTATGACGGACATTGCGATCTTCAACTTGTAAATCAACAATTAATTCAGGAACTAAATCTGGTTGGTACAGACTAGTATCAGATGATGACAGAGGCGCTTCCAAAATAGTGCCAGTATCTAGAAGATCTAGACTCTCATCTTCGAGATAATTTAAATCTAGTACTTCTCCATCAATAACAATGTCCACTTTTTTATATAAAAACGACAGTAAAGTAAAGGTGATAATGGCAGTTCCAGCGATCGCAAATGGAAATAGCTCTGTATTTAACTCTGTAGTTTCTGACTCACTTGGTGATTCTGATTTAGCGACACTAAAATCTTGCGATGACTCGACTGTTGAAGTGACTTTTGTAACTATTGGAGACTGATGAGAAGTTTGAGAGTTCTTAGACTCTAGGGATAAGTTACCGTTGGGAGAATTCAGAGTTGTTATCCCAATAGCTAGTAGGAGAGAAAGATGATAATGCATAAAGAATAAGACAAATCGGCTACTAAATCCACCTAAGTAATATTAAAATCCTACCATTGCTATTTGGTGAATATTGATCATGGCAGTAAAGATTTTGTATCGAAACTGTATATAAAATTATATTCTCAAGGGTATGATGTAATTAATTGTAGTTAGGAGTGAAACATTAAATAGATGCAATTTTGGCAATTATAGTACGGTGGCGAGGGCTATTGCAGGTAATTGTGGGGGTGCTAAATCCTAATTTGACAAGGGTTTTTTCTATATCTAAGCCAAAATATTGATCTAGATAGGGTTCAGTACTTTTAAGAAGAGTCAAAATATAGGAAGGCATTTTCAGGAATTGTTCTGATTGAGGGTTCATGTCCATAATTGCCAAATGACCACCAGGACGCAAGATTCGACGAGCTTCAAGGATAATATTTTGAGCTGCAGTTGCGGGTAATTCATGAAATACCAAACAAGCTGAAACCAGATCACAAGAATTATCGGGTAAACCTGTAGCTTCGGCAGCAACATTGAGCCAATTAATATTTTGAGCCTTAGTTGAAGCTTGAGAAGCTCGATAACTGGCTACTGCTAGAAAATAAGGAGAAAGATCAATTCCTGTAATTTGAGCTTGAGGATAAATATCTTGAAGCGTTAAGGTACTCATCCCCACACCGCACCCAAGATCGACAATTGTTGCTGGTTTAGAGGTTAACTGTTCTTGTAATACTTGGTGATAGCTTTGTCTGAGTTTAGCATCGCCTTTGATACCTGCTTCTTGCCAGATTTTGGCATGAACTGCATAAGCAGCAGATTCTACTTCCCAGGCTGCTTTCCAGCTAAGATTTCCTTCTGGGTAAGCATGAAAGGAAGTTACATAATATTCTGGATATTGCAGTTGCCTATTTACTACGGCATCCCATTCGCGCTCCCAGTTACGTTCACTAAGTTGTTCAAGATTTTTCCGCCAGGGTACACCTAAAGCTTCTGCTCGGTTGATCATCATATTTCTGGCTCGTGTCTTCGCAAAATTTGCTAGGGGTTTAATTGCTAGAATGCCGTTTACTAAACGAGAAGACAATCCTAAGGATGTTTTGGTTGGGATAACAGTCATTTTTTTATCACTTTTTTATCACTCGGTAACCCGAAACCCTCATCTGAATTATGCTCAGAATATAAGTGCGCGGTGTTTTCTGTAGTGAAGAAGAGGTGTATTGTTTACTTGAAATATAATATCAAACAAGATTCGAGATAGGAACGCGGTTTAAGTGGGTTTCCAGGCAAAATACCTAGAGTGACTGCTCTTGAGGATTGAGCATCGGCGATGGTCTTGAAGATCAAGTCTTATTCTGAAATAAGGCGATCGCTCAATCTAGACAAATTCTTCAGGCAAGGGAAGTTAACTTTAGAGTTTAAGCTGTAATTACATTATCTAGGAACAGCAACTTGTTTTAAGATAGACGCGATCGCATTTTCAATTTCTATCCCATCTAATTGAGCTTCAGGTTTTAGTATCAAACGATGACGCAATAGGGGAAAGGCTACATTTTTGACATCATCAGGAGTTACATAATTATTACCTAACAACCAAGCATTAGCCTTAGCTGCTTGTAGCCAAGCTACCGCTGAGCGAGGTGAAGCCCCTAAACTCAGATCCCGATGTTGGCGACTGCGTTCTACTAATGCGAGTAAATAATCCAGAATATTTTCTGCTACCTGTACTTTTTGCACCTCTTGTCGCATAGCTAAGATATCTTTTACTGTAGCTATAGGTTGTAATTTTTCTAGATCGACTCTTTTGGCTTTAAATCCAGCTTGAGAATTGAGCAACATCTGTTTCTCGGCTTCTTTTTCTGGATAATCTATCAAAAGTTTGAATAAAAAGCGATCGAGTTGTGCTTCAGGAAGTGGATAAGTACCTTCAAATTCTAAAGAGTTTTGAGTTGCAACGACCCAGAATAAAGCAGGTAAAGCAATGGTATCTCCATCCAAGGTTACCTGTTGTTCTTCCATGGCTTCTAATAATGCAGATTGAGTTTTGGGAGGAGTGCGGTTAATTTCGTCTGCGAGTAAAATTTCGGTAAAGATTGGACCTTTTTTTAAAGTAAAACTGCGACTATTGAGATCAAAAATATTAGTGCCCAAAATATCTGAAGGGAGAATATCGGGGGTTAGTTGAACTCTGCGGAAATCCCCAGAAATCAATCTGGATAACACTTTAACCAGTAAAGTTTTGCCTGTTCCCGGAACTCCTTCGACAATGACATGACCACCACTAAGTAAAGCAACTAAGAGTTGTTCTATGGTAGTAGACTGTCCGATAACAATTTTATCTACAGCTTCTTTGAGAGAATTGATTAGAGAGTTACTATTAGCCATGAATCACTATCAGCTTACCGATTCCTGATTATAGCTATGTTTTAGCAAAAACCAATATATAGCAGTTCTCATACTGGTGAGGTAAAAAACTTCTAGCTTTGAGGCAGAAGGCAGATGTTAGATAAGCAGGTGGACAGAATTAATTAGACATAACAATCACTAAATGTCTTAAGCTGCAGTAATGTAAATTCAAGATAAAATTGTCCACCTGCTTATACCTTATGAATCAGAGAAACGCTATAGTTGCATCTTTTGTTATGCCACTTGATGCTTGAGGAAGCTAAAGACCAAAAATTAGTTAAATTTCTTGGAATTGTCGGACATCATGAGCTAAATGTTGTTATTGTAGGTTTATGAAAGAGATCGCAGGTTTGAATAAATTCAAAGTGATGGGTCTATGCGCTTGAATTTATTAGCTATTTGTTGAGTTAGCCTCAAGTAGTAATTATCAATCTGCCAAAGTTGAATTGTGTATTAAATCATAAAACATTAAGTTTCACTAGTATCTTGTATGTTTTTCCTCGAATTCCGCGAGAATTAAGGTGAAAAGAAAATAGCTATTGGAATTTCATAAATATTTAGCCTTCCGACACTGGTTCTGCTAAGTAGGCCTAAGGCTAGCAAGCTAATGGAGAGGTAGTAATATGAGACAGGGATTATCATTACTATTGTCTTTTGGTTTAAGTACTTTTTGTCAAAGCATTTTTTTACTATCTGCTAATGCCCAAGTCACACCCGACGGCACGACCAACACTACAGTTGATGTTAGGGGGAATGATTTTACTATCGAACAAGGAGATAGAGCTGGCGGTAATCTATTTCATAGCTTTGGTGAATTTTCAGTACCGACAGATGGTTCGGCATTTTTTAATAATGCAGTAGATATAGTCAATATATTTTCTAGAGTTACAGGGGGTAATATCTCCAGTATCGATGGCTTGCTGCGCGCTAATGGTAGTGCCAGTTTATTTTTGCTAAATCCCGCCGGCATTATTTTTGGAGAAAATGCCAGACTAGATATTGGTGGTTCCTTTTTTAGTACTACTGCTAATAGCTTTTTGTTTGAGGATGGGGAATTTAGTGCCACTGATTTAGATAATCCTCCTTTATTAACGATTAATGCGCCTATTGGTTTGAATTTCAGGGACAATCCAGGGGATATTGTTAATCAGTCTATTGTACAAAATAGTACAGATGATGTTGTTGGTTTAGAAGTGTTACCAGGGAATAGTCTTACTTTAGTTGGCGGTGATATTAACTTTGAAGCTGGGAATACAACTGCTAGAGGAGGAAACATCGAATTAGGTGGTTTATCCGCAGCAGGAACAGTTGGTATTAATGATGATGGTGGTTTAAGCTTTCCTGAAAATATAGCTAGAGCAGATGTAAACTTGAATAATGCTGCGAAGGCAGAGGTCAGGGGTACAGGGGGCGGAAGTGTCACCATTAATGCCCGCAATCTAAGTTTCGAACCAGGAGATTTTGGTTTCAGTAGTATCAGAGCGGGAATAACAGCAGATTCAATTTCTGCTGAAGCTCAAGCTGGAGATATTACGATTAGTGCTACTGATAATGTAACTGTTGATGAAGGTGTTATTTCAAATCGAGTTGAGACAGATGCCGTAGGAGATGCCGGAGATGTCACCATTACCACTGGTTCTTTGTCTCTAACCAATGGAGGACAAGTTTCAGCTAGTAGCTTTGGTCAAGGTAATGCTGGGAACGTTGAAATTGATGTCGATAGAGAAGTACTAATATCTGGAAGTGATGCAGAAGGATTTTTCAGTGCTATTTTTAGCGATACCGAATCAGAAACTATCGGCAATGCTGGCAATATTACAATTAATGCCGGTTCATTTTCCTTAGAAGATGGAGGTTTATTACAGAGCAGTACTTCTGGACAAGGTAATGCGGGAAATGTTCTGCTAGATATTGAAGGAGAAACGAGGTTAGTTGATGGAAATATCTTTAGTATTGTGGAAAGTGGCGCAGTGGGACAGGGGGGAAATATTAGCATCCAAGCTGGCTCCCTATCTCTATTACAAGGAGGACAAATACAGACAGGTGTTGTAGGAATTGATGAAGATCAAGGATTGGCTGCTGGTCAAGGCAATGCTGGGAACGTTGAAATTGATGTCGATGGAGAAGTACTAATATCTGGAAGTAACTCAGAAGGATTTATCAGTGCTATTTTTAGCGATAAAGAAGCAGGAACTATTGGTAATGCTGGCAATATAATCATTACTGCTAACTCTTTTTCTCTATCAGGTGGTGCGAACTTAGTCAGTAGCACCTCTGGAACGGGAAATGCAGGAGCAGTTCGCATCACTACCGATAGTGCAGTGAAACTTTCTGATGCAGGGACTAGTATTTTTAATAACATCGAAGCAGGGGGAACAGGAGATTCTTTGGGCGTGTTTATTGATGCCCAATCTTTAGAGGTTACTGACGGCGCACAAATTCAAACTTTAGTCAGAGAAGGATCGGGTGAAATTCCCGCAGGACAAGGTAATGCGGGAGATATCAATATCAATGTGCGAGATGGAGTAACTTTTGCTGGCTCTGGTGTTAACGATCAAGGAACAACTTTTTTCAGTAGAGCTACTAGTGAATTAGGTTCAGGGGCAACAGGTAGTGCGGGAAATATTAACATTACTGCTAACTCTCTTGCTCTATCCAATGGCGCATCCTTCAACAATAGCACCTTTGGAGTGGGTAATGCAGGAGCAATTCGCATCACTATCGATGGTGCAGTAACACTTTCTAATGCTGATATCTTTAGTGATGTCGAAAGTGGCGCAGTGGGAAATGCGGGAAATATTAGCATCCAAGCCGGCTACCTATCTCAGTTACAAGGAGCACAAATCCAGGCATTAGTTAGAGGCACTGATGAAGACCAAGGATTAGCTGGTGGTCAAGGTAATGCTGGTAGTATATCGATTTCAGTAAATGAAGATTTGCTAATCTCTGGGATTAATGACAACGGCAATCCTAGTTTAATAACCAGTCAAGTGCAAAATGGAGCTACAGGAAATGCAGGAAATATTACAATCAAAGCCAATTCAATTTCCTTAGAAAATGAGGGAGAAATTGAAAGTAACATTTTCGGAGAAGGAAATGGGGGTAATATTTTCCTGACAGTTGATGATGATTTAAATCTTGATAAAGGACAAATATCAGCAACAAATCAACCCCCACAATCAATGGATAATCGAGAAGACAGATTTGGTGGCAATATTCAACTACAAGTAAAGAATAATTTGATACTCCGTAACAACAGTACAATTTCTGCTGAGGCAACTAACAATGCTAATGGTGGCAACGTAACTATTGATGCTGGGTTTGTAGTTGGCTTCCCCTCTAGAGGATTGGGTAGCGATATTCGTACTAACGCTGTGGCAGGTAGAGGAGGTAATATCAACATTATCACTCAAGGACTCTTGGGCTTTGAATTTGAAGAAAGCAAAGGCACAGCAGGACTACTAAATGATACTAATGATATTGATGCTAGTTCTGAATTTGGTTTAGATGGTGTTATTACTATTAGTACACCTGACACCAATCCTCTTCAACGCACAGATCGATTACCGACTAATCCCGTCTCCGCAGAGACTATTACTACTGAAGCTTGTTCCCCTAGAGGAGGAAGCTCTAGCTTAACTAATAAGGGAAAAGGAGGAATACCGCCTCAACCCACTGCACCTTTGTCTGCCGATGCTTTAATTCCTGACGGCAAACCCATTACATTAGACAATGAGACCGATCTCAATTCTCTTGTAGAGGAAGAAAGCGAGACTGAACAAGAAAATCCTAATTACATCCCTGAATATATCAAACCCATCCAAACCAACAGGGGAGATATTTACCCAGCCAGAGGCATTATCAAAACTGAAGATGGTAGAATTATCCTAACTACTTATCCTACCGACAATATTAATATTCGGACACCTCATAATTCAGTTAACTGTAATTCTCCGTAAATAGATAGAATAAAAGTAGGAATAACCATAATAAAATTATCAAATTTTAGGAGGTATTCACATAAACAATCAAAACGATATTTAACTCCTAGGGTTCCAGCTTACAGATTTTGACAATAAAACAGTTTTGAAAAGCTGTGATTGATCGGAAGTTAATATCGTAGGAGTGTTTTGCTATGAAAAACAAGTATCTTAGAGCCATACTAGCAAGTATAGTAATCGCATTGGCTACCACTCCCGTCTTGAACGCATCAACAAAAGAATCTAATCAAACTTTTCACTGTCAAACTGAGGGAGAAACCCTAACTACAGTAGCTAAAAAAGCTGATGGAGAAGACCTACCAATTTTCCATTGGCAAAGTGAAGCTTTACCAAAAGATTTAAATTCTCAAAATCTTTGTGAAGAAGTGTCTCAAAAATTGCAAAGCTATGCCACAGAAGGGAATCAATTATCATCTTTTAGAACCCATGATTTTAATGGTATTCCTCTAATTTGTGCTGAAGAGAATATTAATGAATGTAGCTTAGTTCTGTTCACTCTTAACCCTAGTAACAGTCAAAGAGACAGTAATATACTTCTAGAACAGATTTTAGATCACAGTTTGAAGGGAGAACAAATAAAAACTGTTGAAAGAGGAGTTCAATTTTATGGCTATAAAGTCAATTTGTGGAGCTTATTAGGATTTTAGATTTCTCAGCTCAGTAAGCAATGAAGGCTTTTATAATATTCTGACTCCTTAGGGTGAGCGAAATTTACGGTAGCAAAAATTAGTTTTCGCGGTGTTTAAGTCGTGGGTATTTACTCATTACTCATTATTCAAAACGTTTTTATTTTTTAACTCTCACACCTTTTTTCGTTCACTCTTCCTCATCCCTCTGCTCCCCCTCCTTGCCTGTATTTCTCATTTCTACTACTAGTAGGGTAGGCAAAATTAATTGGCAATTATGCTAGATCAGTTGAAACTGAGGTTTGCCCACACTACAAGATATTAGCTTTCTAGAAAATCACCTAAATCAATTTACTCAATGATTTTGTAGAAGCGATGTCTAGTCCTGCTTCTTCACAGGCTTGCTTTAACGCCGACTGAAAGTCTTTGATATTGGCAGCATAACCACATAAGCTAGCCGTATTTTCAACACCAGTATAGCCATTGCCTCTGGCGCAATCAATTAACTCAGAACCAGTAAGAGGCTCTTCCCCCGATAAGAGTTTTTTTCTAGAACTTCCCCAAAAAGCACTCAAAGTGCAAATTTGTTCTGTTTGTTTATCTTTTACTGACCAGCGATAGGTAACCGCTTGAGGATCAATTCCCACTTCTAGAAGTTTAGCTCCCATATAGTAGGACATCTGGCTCAGGGTTTTTTGTCTTGCTTCTAGTGACTGATTTTTGTTAACTGTACGATTTAAATGAGCTTGTGTAGGTCTAGGCATTTGTTAAAAATTTTCTTTTTCTTAATAATACTTTACAATTCTCCCTAGAAAATTCCCACTAACTTATCTAACTTATCTGAGAATTTTGATCGCAGAGTAGAATTATTCGTGAAACAAACTAGAAACAGATAGAATAGACGGGATGATAGTTAATTTAATAACCCTGAACTAAAAAATAAAGACATTATGGGACTAGGACTAATTGTTACTGGCAAAGGATTTATCCGCGATCTAGAAAAACACGGTGCTTTGGGGCTATACGTACCCCTAGAAGGCGGCATCGAAGGACGCTATCAAAGAAGAGTGAGAGCTGCTGGTTATCAAACAATTAATATTACTGCTCGGGGTTTGGGAGATGTAGCCGCATACCTGACCACTGTACATGGAGTTAGACCACCTCATTTAGGAAAGAAAACAATTGGGCAAGAAGCCGCAGTTGGTCAAATTTATTTTGTGCCTCCCATTGCGACTTATGAGTTGGCAACTTTACCAGAAAACTCCAAAGGTTTAGTCTTGTGGATTATTGAAGGTAATATTTTATCTCGTCAAGAAAAAGAATATCTGATTAATTTACCTAAGATTGAACCACGAATCAAAGTAGTTTTAGAAGTAGGTGGCGATCGCTATATTCATTGGGAAGCTTTAAACGATACTCTAGCAGCTGCTTAACCAACCTGAGTTCGACGAAACTAAAAATTTACTTAAATTAGAATTCAGTAAGTCACCGAGCTAGGAAAAATAAATAAGATTAAGTTGGGTGGGCATTGCTCACCCTAAGATATAAGTATATGTATCTAAATGCCAAAATTAGCATAAATTCAACTGAAGGTTTTCGACCTTACCCAAAGAAGTCAGACAAGTTTTCCTTCGTTTCTGTTCGTAATTAGTAGTGTGCGAAGACAAAAGAGAAAATGAGAAAACAAAAAACTTGACTCCTCCCACCCTTCCTTGTCTACATCCTCTCCCCACACCTCCGTTGCCCCCCACACTTCCCTATCTCTCTCAATTAATGATTGCTCTTGATTACTGAATCGGTGTCCTAGGCTATTTATTCCCCTAGAAACGAATCGCACATTTCGGATTGCTACAATTAGCCCTAGATCTGTCTCTAAATCAATGCCAAACGAATTGATATCAATGGTGCCATTTTCATCACAAAAATATCCGCTGTGTCGTACAACAAAAATTTTACTTTTTCTCTCTCTGCTCTTTTTTATTTTAGGTTTTTTTTATATTACTAATAGATATTTATTGGGTGAGATTGAATCCCTTAATTTTCTATCTAATTTCAATTTGAACGATGAGTTCAATGCCCCTGCCTTTTTTTCCTCATTTATACTTTTCTACTCGGCGGTACTTTTAGGAAAAATTACATTTTTAAAGCGTAGAGATCGTTATTACTATGAGTGGGCTGGCTTATCTTTCACTTTTTTCTATTTGGCTGTAGATGAAGCTTTTTCTATTCATGAGGGGATGAAGTACGCTCGAAAAATTCTAGTCTTAGACAAAGACAATGCTCTCTACAATGATGCTTGGGTTTTTATTGGGATTGCATTTCTAACAGTTTTTTTATTGGTCTATCTACGGTTCCTAAAAAGCCTAAATAAAAGAGTCCAGTCTTTATTTTTGCTGTCGGCAGGGATTTATATTTTAGGTGCTTTAGGTCTAGAAATAATTGGCGGATATTGGGAGTTTTTCCAGGGGAAAGATTTTATTCATGCCTTTCTCGTTACTATTGAAGAACTTTTAGAAATGTTCGGTATTATATTATTTATCAATACCTTACTAGGCATCATTGAGGAAACGTAAGTAGCTAGGCAGAATTAAATAGAAAACGCTCGGTGTCGTATTATCCTCGCTGAGCGCGTGCTTCTACTGCCTCTATTACGGTGAGCGCCAAATCGTATTCATCCTCAAAGATTCGACCAGCTAGTTCATGAGTTTTGATCTTACTTAATTGAGGAATTGAACGACAATGCTTTTCGAAACTTTGATAGAAGTCATCCACATCACAAAAAATTTCTGTAAGATCGAGACGAGATTTTATAGTCATTCCAATTAATTTCCATGCGATGCTTATCGGGTTGATTTATCGGCTGAGAATCATAATTTGTAGGGGCGAAAGGCCTTTCGCCCCTAACCATTGAATACATACGGTTTCTATTTGGAATTACTATAATTCCATAGCTGAGACCTTCAAATTCTACTGTTAGCATAGATCTCAGCTTGCTCTTTGTTCCCAAAATTTTCGTCGAACTCACATTAGTAGTTATTATTGATTTTTTGCCATTTTTGAATCCAGTTCACTAATTCAGCTTCACTAATAGAATGCTCGATTTTTGTTATTTGTAAGATTTCTTGCAAATCATCAGGTGATTTTCCCGTTTGTTGTTGCCAGGCATTAACTAAAGTATTTTCGTCTAATAAATTCTTGCCTAAACCAAGATATTGTTGCAGTTTTATTTGTTCATCTTTGGCAATTGTTTCCACTATAAAATCAGTAGATCCTGCTTTCTCTAATATACTTGCTAGAGCTGTGATATAAGCTTGACTATTATCTAGTTTGCTAACTTGGGGAATTATGGGTTGACCGAAACGACGCCAAGAAAATGCGATCGCGACTAACATAAGAATAATCAATTGAATACTGATAGGATACCAAGGAGTTTTCATAGAATAAGCCTTTAATGTCCCTTCTTTTTCTTTAATTTTAGTTTCTAGATCTTTGTAACCATGAATATATTCATCAACAAATAATGATGAATTATTACTAACCAATTGGGCTAAAAATTCAAAATTATCTTCTACATCTTGATAGGCATTAGCAGCAATATAAGGCGTAACTGCATAAATAACTTCTCCTTGCTCAACTTTATTACGCCAGATTATTGCTCCATATTTATCTTCTAAAATATTATTTGAAGAGTCTTCATTTCTTCGACTAGTAGCGATCGCAATTATGAAATTTCGATAGGATTGATTTGTTTTAAAGGGAGCTGCCGTTGCTGTTTGAGCTTGACCTAAAATAACTAAAGTATTTCCTTGAGCCACCCATTCATCTTGTTGGTTAGAAATAATAGCAAGATCTGGTCTCTGAGGGGGCACAATCTTTAAATAGGTAACATGATGATCCAGATTATGATCTTTTTGGTAATCTATGAAATCAGTAAAAGGCTTTTGCCAACGCTGGATATCAGTTCCTGTTGCTGACATATATTCATACCAAGCACCATAGCCATTAGGTTCTTTGCCATAGGTAGAACCTGCCATTAGTTTATTACTATTAGGTGCCGCTACTAGAGTTAAACTAATAATAACCGCGATCGCAATTCCTCCCCAAATCCCTAATCTACGCTTACTAAAATTGATCATATTTAATTATTAATTATTAATTGAAAATCTTGTTGGCATTTTTGCCATAGAGATTCATCGGCTTCTTGATTACTAAAACATAATTGTTCGTGAGTATTTAGTAATAATTGATAAGATGGAAATGATGATATTTGAAACTGTTGAATTAATTTTAGATATTCGCGATCCGTACGACTAGATAAATTATCAAGAATACCGCGATCGCTTAACTGTTGTAACATAGCTTGGTAAAGACAAAAAATTGCTTGACGATAATCTCTTTGTTTTTGAAAAGTCTGCGATTTCTCTAGCCATTCATTTACTGACAATTCTCTGACAGAATACTGATTAGATAATGGTTGAGATTGCTGTTGTTGCTTTTGCCAAGTTCTAACATAAGGACGTAATAACAACCATAATTGCCAAGTCAACCAAACTAAAGTAGCTGCAGTTATTGACCATAGTAAAAATTTAATCAAGATTTTAATCCATTCTGCATCTAGATCTAATCCAGACAGATCGGAAGTTTGGTCTGCTAATCGAGATAATTGCCATTCCCACCATTCTTGAATTCGCTGTTGTAGTAAATGCGATCGCCATCCCAGACTATTGTGCTTGAAGATAGTATCATACATTAGATTATTAGAATATTTAGAAGCTATAGTTATTGATTTCCTTCTCTATGATAGCCAACGTTATAATAGTGAAAATTAATAATTAATAATTAGTAATTAATTATGCGTTTTTTTAATAAAATCAACTTGCAAACACCAGAAAGTGTTGAGCTAGAGTTTACCCTCGCAGGGATTGGTAATCGAGCTTTTGCCCTCTTAATTGATTATTTAAATCTTGGTGCGGCTTTATTTTTATCATTAGTAATATCCATATTTTTGACCTATCAAATAGCTAATACAGAAAATATTTTAGGAACTAGTAGTAGTAAACTGCTTCAATGGTTATGGGCAATTGAACTATTGATTAGTTTCTCGATTTATGTTGGATATTTTGTATTATTTGAAACAATTTGGCAAGGTCAAACTCCAGGCAAAAAGAAAACCCATATCCGAGTAATTCGCGATAATGGGAAGCCTGTAGGAATTTCTCAAGCTACTTTGAGAGCATTATTAAGACCTGTAGATGATTTCTTCTTTCTTGGTGTTTTTTTTATTGCTTTAGGCAAAAAAGAAAAGCGTATTGGAGATCTCATTGCGGGGACAATAGTTATTCAGGAAGAAAAACCCATACCAAAAGCTGAATTTTCCATTGCTCAACAGTCAGAAGATTTGGCAAGTAATCTCGCAATAACTACAGATTTTCATCGCTTATCCCCAGAAAATTTTGCCATTATCCGCAACTATCTCCAACGACGAGAGATGATGATTGCCCAAGCCAGAAGAGAACTTGCTCGTAAATTGGCAACGCAAGTTAAAGATATTCTGGAGTTAGAAGATATTCCTCCTGATATTACGGCTAATAATTTTTTGGAAGCTGTCTATTTGGGTTATCAGCGATCGCAATTAACTAATTAATTAACTGTACAAAATAAATTATCAGGGGTAATAAATGTTAGGGGATAGGTATTGAGGACAATGAACAATGACGAAAATCGATAATACTTTGAGAAATAACTAATGATTGTTCACTGATAACCGATAAGTGAGCAATGATTTTGATACACTAAGTCTAAGTAAGTTCTCTTAAGCTAAAATACTTAACTGAATCATTAAAATACTGATCACAAAGGAATTTTATTAAAAATGCAAGACTTTTTTCAAAACGTTGAACGGTATCCCCGCTATCTGATTAGTTTGATTGCGGGAATTTTTTGGGCTTTTTTTGAAAAATTGCTTCCTTTCCTCAAAAATCCCGTAACAGCGATCGCTTTAATTGGTTTCCTTGTAGGGACATTTGTCTTCTTATATCTAACTCTCGAAGCGATGTTAGGTTTGAATTAGGAGTATTAATCTTAAATTAAGTAAATGATCCCCTTAAAAGATGAAAATCCGATTAGTACTACTCCTATCGTTGTTTATATCTTAATTGCGATTAATCTCGCGGTATTTGTTCACCAATTGACTTTAGGAGAACAAATCGAAGATTTTTTTCAACTTTATGCCGTAATACCTAAAGAATTAACTGCTAGTTTCGAAGGAAATCCTCCCAATCAGTCAGTACCAGAAATGGTCACTTTAGTTAGTTCCCAATTTCTTCATGGTGGCTGGATGCATATTGGTTTTAATATGCTTTACTTATCTATTTTTGGCAATAATATCGAAGATTCTTTAGGCCATAGCAAATTTTTACTTTTTTATTTGACTTGCGGAATTTTAGCGAGTTTAACTCATTGGTTCTTCGATATGCAATCTTTGATTCCCACATTGGGCGCTTCAGGTGCGATCGCTGGAGTTATGGGAGCCTATGTTTTAAAGTATCCCAAAGCCCGAATATTGACCTTAATTCCCCTAGGGATCATTTTTACCACAATTCGGATTCCAGCAATCTTTTTTCTCGGTTTTTGGTTTTTACAACAGGCGATTAGTAGTTTTGCTTCTTTGGGACTGACAAATGTTACCGAAGATGGCATTGCTTATTGGGCACATTCTGGAGGCTTTATCTTTGGTGTAATTATTGGTCCGATGATGGGATTATTTCGCGATCGTATCAAATAAGCTAAACCGCATCTACTAGAGCGTCGATTCAGTATTTATAAATTACTAGTTAGGTGAGAGGGGGGAGTGTGGGAAGAAGGTAGAGAGTTTGGGGAGAGGGGGTGGACAAGGAAGGGTGGGGGTATTAAGTTTTTTTTCTCATTTTCCCCTTTGTCTTCGCACACTCCCCTATCTTCGGGATCTCTCTTTTGCTTCCGTTTCCCTTTCAATTAATGATTGCTCTTGATACTGAATTGGTGTTCTAGCCTGTCGCAACTCGCCCGTTCCTTCTCTTAGTGGACGCGAACCAAGAGAGGGAGAGCTGTTTCCCAAATTTTATTTCTCAAGACAAAGTTGATGCTGATGCTCTACTAGTTTGAAAAATTATTTTTGATTTTAATCAAAACGCGATCGCATTAAACATTACCCTACTAAGTATAAGTATCAAGAAAGAGTGTATCTTGCTTAGGGAGCTGGCCCGATTGCGATCACAGCTAACCAATCATAATCATTTATAATTGTCTGCTATATTTTCTACGAGATTGATTAACGCATTAATTAATATCAGCGATCGCGAAAAGCTACAATACTCACAATACAGCTGATAAAACTTTTCAGTTAATCAATTAATATTTTATGTTGAAAAAGTATTTGATTCTCATCATATTTATTTTTACTTCTTTTCTAATTGCACCCAAGACAGAAGCTAATATCTGTAAATTTTGGTCAGGACATCAAGTTTGTGTTCTTCGTATTAAACGCAGTGCTAAATATTATTGGGAATATCGAACTACTCTTAGTGTTGATGGGAAAAAGCAACCTGAAATAGTTTACGATTGTCGTTATTTCTCTTATTTACAACCAGATAATACGAAAGTATATTTTGACGAGCGAACCCACGGAGTTTCCCGACCTTTGGGAAGCGGTGCCACCCTGGCGAGGTTCCCTTATCCGAAGGGGTATCCTTTAGGACGCCCAAGGAACGCGCACCAAGAGACGCGCGAGTTTGAAGATAATGATGCTGATTTAGGAAATTTTGTTTGTAGTCTATTCAATAAGTAGCTAGTACCGCTGTAGGAACATAATAAGTAATAAGTCTTTTTCTTTAAATCATGTTAAGAATTAACACAAAAGATGTCAGTGATTTGCCGAGTAGTAAAATTTGAGGGAGACTCAAAAAAGTAATCTTGAGAAAAGATTGAATATCATGAGCAATGTATCTGTGCTATTGGGTCAACTAAGTTCACTGCTATGGTTGATTTTCGTCGTTGTAATTTTTGTGAGAATTTTTCATAGATTGAAGAAGTTATCGATATTTTCTTCTAAAAACTAGATTTTAGTTCTCTATCATCTCTTCCCAATTCCCTAAAACCTAGCACCTAACACCTAACGCTTCAATCTCCATTGCCCGGGAAATTGTGCAACAGCTCTAAAGATTCATCTATTATAGATATAGATAATTTTATTAGATATAAATAATCTAATTTGTTTGTTGAGGTTCTAAGCTAGGCTGTTTAAATCTTTGTATGGCTAAACTGTTTGTAAGTCGTTGGTATAGCACTTTTCTGATGGGTATTGCTCTTGGGGTGATCGCGATACCTATAGTACCAGCAGAGGCACAAAACAGACTCTATAATCCTGATGGGATTGCTTCAAATAAGGAAATTTCGGATACCCTTTCAGAACATGATATCCCCACAGGAGAAGGGGGGTTCGCTCGCGACTATTATATTCAACTGGAAAAAGGCGATCAAGTTGCGATCGATCTGACTTCCGATGAGTTCGACACCATGATTATGCTGATTGCTGATGACGGCTCTACCGTTGCGGAAAATGATGATGCCCCTGATGGGACAACGAATTCTTTATTATTTTCGAGAATTGTTGAGGATGGTAAATATATTATTCGGGTTCGGGCTTTCGGTGAAACTAGTGGTGGCAAGTTTAATCTTAAGTTTACACGTCTCAAGCCAGCCAAATAGAATTATTAGGATAAGTATTTATCTTTAAAGTGGAAGTAAAATATAATCCCCATAATTAAATGAAATTGAATTTTCTCCACACAGTTTGGAGTTGAGGATATACTCTAAGACAATTAGCCTCTCACCAGCTAGTAGACAAAAGATAATTTTGGTCGAATAAGTAAAAAACTATACTGTTCAATCAGTCGAGTAAATTCTATTCGATAGCCCTAATTAGCTGTTTATAGCTAAAGTAACAACAAAAAACGCGGAGACACAAACAATGCCTCAAGGAACAGTAAAGTGGTTCAATGTAGAAAAAGGTTTTGGTTTTATCAAACCAGAGGAAGGAGACAAAGATTTGTTTGTACATCATTCAGAAACTAAGGGTCAAACTCTCAACGATGGAGACAAGGTCGAATTTGAAGTTGGCGAAGGTCGAAAAGGACCTTGTGCCATTGATGTTAAGAAAATCTAATTACCAAGAAAATAACCATCGCCAAAAGACTAGTGCTTTGCTGTAAGTTGCCAAAGAGATGCTAAAACAGTAGAGACCATAAAAAATCTACTCTGAGAGTTTCCAGACCAAGAAAGTACCGATAAAATCAGAGTGAGCAAACCAAGGTATAGAACTTCTGGAAAATCATCTCAAGCTGCTTTTTATAACTCAACAAAGCCTAAAATTAACTGTTTTTTATTTTATTAGGGGAAACTTATTCAGAAAACTCTCTCATTCGATGATATTTGATGCTGCTAATTGATAACCATATATAATTAATCTGTATCAAAAAAGTCCTGTATTTCCTACTGTGCTTGATTTTAGAGCAAAGAATACTACTTTAATGATAAGGTGGTAGTCTATATTTTTTTACCTACGATCGCGTATCCTATGGAAGAAACTTACCTATAATTATTGTGACTAAATGTAACAAAATATCTCGCTTTTGTATAAGCTAGTTAGGGAAAGTCTCACTGAATAGGTGGCAACAGAGAGGAGTCTATTGGATAAGTACCAGACATTTATAGACCGATTAGCAGAACGGGTAGTACGTCAACCCGAAAAGGCAGCATTTACTTTTTTGCAGGACGGGGAAACCGAGTCCTGCCGCCTGAGTTATCAAGAATTGGCAACCAAAGCTCAAGCGATCGCAGCTGTCTTACAAAGTCAAAATGCGGCAGGAGAGCGCGCTCTACTTTTATATCAACCTGGATTGGAGTTTATAACTGCATTTCTGGGTTGTTTATATGCTGGAGTGGTTGCGGTGCCAGCCTATCCGCCTCGCGCTAATCGTTCTATTGATCGTCTCTTAGCAATTGTTACCGATGCCAAGGCTAAATTTGCTCTCACCAGCGAGGATTTACAGCTAAAGATTGAAGAGAAATTTCGCTTAGCAGGGCAAAAATCACTTCAGTTTCTGGCTACAGATCGAATAGAGGTGAATCAGGCTCATAATTGGCGTAAACCTGATTTAATTGCTGATAATCTGGCGTTTTTACAGTACACCAGCGGTTCTACGGGTAAGCCTAAAGGGGTGATGGTAAGTCATGGTAACTTGCTGGATAATTCTGTTGCCATCAATAGCTGTTTCCAGAATATTCCTGAACATAATGCGGTTTCCTGGTTGCCTCCCTATCATGATATGGGCTTAATCGGCTGTATTCTCCAGCCGATGTATGTAGGGTTATCAATGTATCTGATGCCTCCTGTTAGCTTCCTACAGCGCCCTTATCGTTGGCTAAAAGCTATTGATAAATATCGGGCTAATACCTCTGGAGGACCGAATTTTGCCTATGATCTTTGTGTGAGTCAGATTACCGAGGAGCAAAAAGCCAGTCTCGATCTCAGTTGTTGGGAATTGGCTTTTACTGGTGCTGAACCAGTACGCGCTGAGACAATTAAACAGTTTAGTGAATACTTTAAAGGTTCTGGGTTCCGTCAACGAGTTTTCTATCCCTGCTACGGCATGGCGGAATCTACTTTGATTATTACTGGTGGTAGTAAACGAGCAAAACCAGTTTTCAGGAATTTTGATAAACAGAGTCTTGAGCAAAACCAGGCGATTGATTTATTACCAAGTCATTCTTTTACAAGGAGAGGGGAGCAAATCCTAACTCCTTTGGTAGAGGAGAAACAACCAGAGCAAGTTACGTTAGTTGGTTGTGGGAATAATCTTGAAGATCAGTATTTAGCGATCGCAAATCCTGATAACCTAGAAGAGTGTAGCGAGGGAGAAATTGGCGAAATTTGGGCTGCGAGTTCAAGTGTGGCTCAAGGATATTGGAATCGTCCTGAGTTAACCCAATATGCTTTTGGTGCTACTCTAAAAAGTTATCCTAATGTAACTTTTCTGCGCACGGGAGATTTGGGATTTATTAAAGATGGGGAATTATTCGTTACGGGAAGATTAAAGGATTTAATTATTATTCGCGGACGCAATCATTATCCTCAAGATATAGAATTAACGATTGATAATGCCCATGAAGCAATTCATGCGGGTAATGGTGCTGCTTTTGCTGTGGAGATCGACGGGGATGAGAAATTAGTTATTACTCAAGAGATTAAACGTACCTATCTGCGAAAGTTAAATATTGAAGAGGTAACTAAGGCAATTCGTCAGGCGGTTTTACAAAATCACGAGTTAAATCCCCATGGGATTGTTTTAATTAAAACTGGCAGTATTCCTAAAACTTCTAGTGGCAAGATCCAACGTCACGCTTGTAAGGCAGGTTTTCTTGATGGCAGTTTGAATGTTGTCGGTGAATCAGTTAACCGTAGGGGCGAAGGGCTATTCGCCCGTTCATCAGTTATCAGTCATCAGTTAAAGACAAGAGGGAAGAAAAGTAATCCTAAACAGGGAATTATTGAAAGTTGGTTAGTAGAAAATATTGCCCAGAGATTGGGTGTAAATAATAGTGAAGTAGATATAGAAGAACCTTTTGCGAGTTTGGGCTTAGATTCGGTACAGGCTGTCAGATTATCAGCAGATTTAGAAGATTATCTGGATCTGAAACTTTCTCCAACTCTGATTTACGACTATCCCAATATCTCTAGTCTGGCAGGATACTTATCCCAATTACAAAACCCTGTAGAAGAAATTCATCAACCACAACAGCAATCCCAACCAAAGAGTAATTATTCAGAAATTGCGATTATCGGTATGGGATGTCGTTTTCCTGGAGCCAATAATCCTCAAGAATTTTGGAATCTTCTGCAAGACGGTAAAGATGCTATTACCAAAAGTGAGCGCTGGGCAGGAGAAGATTATGGCGGTTTTATTACCGATGTAGATAAATTCGATCCGCAATTTTTTGGCATCACGCCTCGGGAAACCCAAAGGATGGATCCACAACAAAGGTTATTGTTAGAAGTTAGTTGGGAAGCCTTAGAAGATGCAGCGATCGCTACTGAGAATATATCCAACACAGCAACGGGAGTCTTTATCGGGATTAGTAGTAGCGATTATTCCCAATTGCAATTACATTACGGAACCGAATTAGATGCCTATGCAGGAACGGGGAATGCTCATAGTATTGCGGCTAATCGCTTATCTTACAGTTTAGATCTTCGCGGCCCTTCGATGACGGTGGATACGGCTTGTTCTTCCTCTTTAGTGGCAGTACATTTGGCTTGTCAAAGTCTCAAGAATGGAGAATGTCAAACTGCAATCGCAGGTGGGGTAAACTTAATGTTATCGCCAGAATTGACCCAAACTTTCTCTTTAGCGGGGATGATGGCGGTCGATGGACGTTGTAAAACCTTTGACGCGGATGCTGATGGTTATGTGCGGGGAGAAGGTTGTGGGGTCATTATCCTCAAGCGATTAGACGATGCAATCCGCGATCGCGATAATATCTTAGCAGTAGTTCAAGGTTCGGCAATTAATCAGGATGGACGGAGTAATGGGTTAACCGCTCCCAATAGCTTGGCACAACAGGAAGTTATCAAACAAGCGATCGCTAATGCTGGGGTAATGCCTGAGGATATTGGCTATATTGAGGCTCATGGTACAGGAACTAAGTTAGGAGATCCGATCGAAGTTAATTCACTCAAAGCAGTTTTATCTGGGAACGGGACAAATTCTGTTGCCCAAGAACATGCTAGTTGCTATTTGTCTTCTGTAAAAACTAATATCGGACATTTAGAAGCTGCTGCGGGGATTGCGGGATTAATCAAAACTGTCCTATCTCTGAAAAATGAAGCGATTCCTCCCCATCGTAATTTTAAGATTTTAAACCCTTTAATTGATTTAACAGATACATCTTTATCGATTCCTACGGCTTTACAAGCTTGGAAAGCATCAGATAAACCAAGGTTAGCTGGGATAAGTTCCTTTGGGTTTGGTGGCACAAATGCCCATGTAATTGTTCAAGAAAATCCTTTAGAAGTGAAGAGACGTGTCGCCGACACGTCTGTACAAATATCAGAAATCAAGAGTGAAGAGATTAATGAGTGTCCTTGTCATGTTTTAACGTTATCGGCGAAAAATAAACCTGCGTTAAGAGATTTAGTGGCTCAATATCAAAATTATTTGCAGTTTAATCCTGATGTTGCAGTAGAAAATATTTGTTACACAGCCAATACAGGGCGATCGCATTTTAACCATCGTTTAGCGATTATCGCAGAATCAACAGTACAGTTACAGGATAAACTGACAAGTTATCTTACCGATCAGAAAACCTCTGGGATGGTTAGCAAGGCGATCGATAAAGGACAGAAAAATAAGATTGCTTTCCTATTTACAGGACAAGGTTCGCAATATGAAGGCATGGGACAGCAATTGTATCAGATCCAGCCCATATTCCGTGGAGCTCTAGACAATTGTGCAGAGATCTTGCAACCCTATCTCGATGTTAATTTAATCAATATTCTTTATCCTCATGTCAAAGCAACCAACGGCGCGTCGTTACTCAACCAGACAAAATATACTCAACCAGCAATTTTCGCTTTAGAATATGCCCTTGCTCAGATGTGGTTATCCTGGGGAATAGAGCCGGATCTGGTGATGGGTCATAGTGTAGGGGAATATGTTGCTGCGACAATTGCCGGAGTATTTAGTTTAGAAGATGGTTTAAAACTAATTGCCGAAAGAGGGAAATTAATGCAAGCATTACCTAAAAATGGGGGAATGTTTGCTGTATTTGCTGATGAAGTAACAGTTACTCAAATTATCAAACCTTACCAAGAAAAAGTTTCTATCGCAGCCATTAATGGCGAGCATAATATTGTTATATCTGGAGAGAGTGCTGCTTTACATCAAATAATTGGGAAATTAGATGCTCAAGGCATAACTTATAAACAGTTAACAGTTTCCCATGCTTTTCATTCTCCTTTGATGCAACCAATTTTGGCAGCTTTTGCTCAAGTTGCCCAGAATATTAATTATGAACAGCCTCAAATTAATTTAATTTCTAATGTTACGGGAAATCTGATTACTGAGGCGATCGCTACTCCTGAATATTGGGTGAATCATGTGATTGCTCCAGTAAAATTTGCTCAAGGGATGACATGTTTACAGCAACAAAAATGTAATGTCTTTTTAGAAGTAGGTTCCAAACCCGTATTATTGGGTATGGGACGTAGTATCTTAGAAAATTCTGAGTCAGGTCATCTTTTAAAAGAAGAAAGTAATTTATGTTTACCGAGTTTACGTCCTCGTAAATCTGATTGGTCACAAATTATTAAAAGTTTAGCTAGCTTATACGGTCAAGGAATTAAAATTGATTGGCAAGGATTTGATCGAGACTATTCTAGAAATAAATTACAATTACCTACTTATCCTTTCCAAAGACAGAGTTATTGGCTAGAAAAGAATGAGCAAGTCAGAATGAATAATTCTGAAAAAGTTTTAGCTAGTTCAGTTGTTAGTCAAGAAAAAACTCAACTTGATTATTATCAGATTGAATGGCAAGAATTATTAAACTCTACTGCTGTTAATAATTTCTCTGAGGGTCAATGGATTATCTTTAGTGATGCTAATAATTTAGGAACGGATATTGCTCGACAATTAGAAGCCAAGAATCAAGATTATATCTTATTAGGCGATCAAGGAGATATTTCAGCAGAAAACAATATCAATATCGATTACAAAAACGCAACGGATTTTCAACAAATAATTACCAAGCAATCAAAGATCCAAGGAATTATTTATCTTTGGAGTTTGGATGATTTAGATAAACCAGAATTAAACATTGAAGATATCGAAAAGTATCAGCAAAAGAATTTTACTAGTATCCTCAATATAATCCAAACCTTATTTAAACAGTCCGTAGTTGCCCCACTTTGGATCGTTACGAGAAATAATCATAGTGTAGAGCCAGAATCTAGATCATTATCCCTGCATAATGAAAATATTATTCTTAGTAATTCCCTATGGGGATTAGGAAAAGTCATTGCTAGTGAACATCCTGAATATTATGGTGGAATCATTGACTTAGATAATGAAAGCCAAACTACAGAAACCAATACAATTTTAGGGATAATAAATAATTCTGAGCAAGAAGATTATCTTGCTATCCGACAAGAAAATATCTATGTGCCTCGTCTAGTAAAAGCAAAATCAATTAACCAAAAACCATTAACAATTAATCCCAACGGTTACTATTTAATTACAGGTGGTTTAGGTGCTTTAGGTTTACAAGTCACTCAATGGTTAGTAGCTAAAGGCGCAAAAAATTTAGTCTTAGTTGGTAGAAATAATCCTAATGAAGAAGCCCAACAAATAATAACCCAATTAGAAAATAAAGGCGTAACTATTGAAATAGCACAAGCTGATATTACTAATTATGAATCGATTAATAATATTGTAGAAACGCGAATTTCTAAATCCATACTGGGTGTGATTCATGCAGCAGGAATTCTTGATGATGGAATTTTACAAAATCAGACTTGGGAGAAATTTCACAAAGTACTATCTCCTAAAGTAATTGGGGCTTGGAACTTGCATCAATGTACCAAAAATATTGACTTGGATTTCTTTGTCATGTTCTCTTCCGTCGCTTCTTTAGTCGGATCACCAGGACAAGGAAATTATGCCGCAGCCAATGCTAGTTTAGATGCGATCGCGAATTATCGTCAGAGTATCGGTTTACCTGCTTTAAGTATTAATTGGGGTGCTTGGGATAGTTCGGGAATGGCAATCAATCAAGGTTTTAATCGTCAAGGATTAGAATTGATTAATCCTCAAGATGGGTTAGATGCTTTAGAAGAATTATTAACTACAAATGCGACTCAAGTTGGAGTAATATCTGTAGATTGGGAGCAACTTAGTAAAACATTCCCCTATCTCAAGCAAGCTAATTATTTCTCGGAATTACTCACTTCAACAGTCAAGACAGAAAAGAGTCAAATAAGAGATATTTATCACGAACTTCTGGCACTAAATCCTGAATCTAGAGAAGATTATTTAAGAGAATACTTACATAACGCGATCGCGAATATTCTACAGATTGAAAAAGATAACTTATCTATTTCTGAAAGTCTGTTTGATTTAGGAATGGATTCTTTGATGTTGATGGAAGCAATTAATCAACTCAAAGATGATCTCCAGTTAATGCTTTATCCTCGGGAATTTTATGAACGTCCTCGCATTGATAGTTTAGCCAAATACCTCGCAACAGAATTCAGTAATTCAGTTAACAGTAGGGGCGAAGGGCCATTCGCCCGTACAACAGTTAGTAGTGATCAGTTAATAACTAACAATCCCCTACCCCTAACCCAACCCACCCCTAACCCAACCCAGCCCCTCCGAGGAGGGAAGCCGGAGGGGAACCAACCCCAAATAGAAAGTCCCATTGCATTCATATTATCAAGTCCGCGATCGGGTTCAACTTTATTAAGGGTAATGTTAGCGGGACATCCTGATATTGCCTCTCCTCCCGAATTGCATTTACTTCCTTTCTCCACAATGGCAGCCAGACAAGAAGAATTAGATGCTTCCTATCTTGGAGAAGGTTTACAGCGGGCGTTTATGGAATTAAAAGGAATAGATGCTGAGGAGAGCCAAAAATTAGTTTCAGATTTAGTGCGGGATAATCTGACCGTATCGGAAGTTTATCAGATGTTGCAAGAACTAGCAGGCGATCGCTTGTTAGTAGATAAATCCCCTACCTATGCTAGTAATCGAGCTACTTTAAATCATGCAGACGCAATTTTTAGTAATGCTAAATATATTCATTTGGTGAGACATCCCTACGCGGTAATTGAATCTTTCGCCCGTATGCGAATGGATAAGCTCATAGGAACAGGAAATAATAACCCTTATCAAGTAGCAGAGTCAATTTGGAATCAAAGTAACTATAATATCCTCGATTTTGCTGAACATATAGACAGCGACAAACTGTTACTTGTTCATTATGAAGAATTAGTTTCTCAACCCGAAAAAGTAATGCGGGAAATCTGCAATTTCTTAGAGCTTCCCTTCCATCCTGGAGTTTTGACTCCCTATGAAGGAAACCGCATGACAGATGGAGTAAGCAATAAATCAATGTCTATTGGTGATCCCAATTTCCTGAAACGGAAGAAAATAGACCCGAAAATGGCTAATGCTTGGCAGGAAATTAAACTTCCCCTACTTTTAAATGATTTAACTCAAAATATCTCGAATAAACTCAATTACGAACTACCTCAGGAAATATCAGCAGCAGACAATATTCCCATCTCGGAACTTGACCATAAAATGGAAGAAATTTTGGTTAATATTAGAGGTTTACGCGTCTGTCTCTGTACTTGGGGACCTAAAGAAGGACCGATTGTAGTTTGCCTGCATGGAATCTTGGAACAAGGAGCAGCTTGGTCGGAAGTTGCGATTCGTCTGGCACAAAAAGGTTATCGGGTTATTGCGCCAGATTTACGAGGACATGGGAAAAGCGATCGTGTTGGTAAGGGTGGCTCTTATAACTTAATGGATTTTCTTGGGGATATTGATGCCATTGTCGAAGCCTTAGCAGGTAAAGCCTTTACTTTGGTGGGACATTCTCTCGGTTCAGTTGTAGCAGCGATTTTTGCTAGTGTTCGTCCTCAAATGGTGAAAAATCTGGTTCTGATTGAAACCATTTTACCCACAGAAGCCCCAGAGGAAGATGCGGCAGAACAATTAGCAACTCATCTCGATTATCTGGCATCCCCTCCTGAACATCCGATCTTTCCTGATGTGGAAGCCGCCGCCGAGAGATTGCGTCAAGCAACTCCTGGATTAACTAAATCGATCGCGATGATGTTAGCCGAAAGGATTACTGAACCCTATGGGGATGGCGTGAGATGGCGCTGGGAACCTTTATTACGTACTCGCGCTGGTATTGGCTTTAATGGTATCGGGCGATCGCGTTATTTGGGTTTATTGAAACGGATTAAAGCTCCAATTACCTTAGTTTATGGCGATAAGAGTAATTTTAATCGCAATGAAGATTTAACTGAACAACAAGCAGCGATGCCTAATGCGGAGCGAGTTGTCTTGTCTGGAGGTCATAATTTACCTTTGGAAGAACCAAATGGAATTGCCAAGATTATTAGTAGTGCGATCGCTTTAACTAGTAAGTTAATTCAGTAATCAGTTTTGCGTTGTAGGTTATTAAGAAATGTAAAACATAACGAACAAAATTTGTTATGTCTCATATGTTACGAACATTGACGCTGCCTGAGTTCTTGTAGGATTACATCGATGCAGGATACTAGATTCTCATTGGTCTCCAGTGGGGTATTATGTGTTCCAGGCAACGGCTTATGGAGAAAAGGCTGAAATGCTCTATTTTGTAGTTGACACTCTAAAAAATTCACATCATCTTCGGCGATTGTGTCTTCCTTAAAAGAAATTAATCCCATTAGGTTAAAAATTTCTCTACTCTTGCTGATGAGACATTGTATTTGATCTCGACTTGGAAAATCCCAAAAACTAAAAAGACCAATATGTTGGTTAGCTACTTCTACTGTGTTATTGATTTCAGGAGCTAGCAACAAGCTAGGTTGATCTTTGACAAAAGGGCTGATTTGACATCTTCTTCCAACTAGCTCTGAAATACGATCTATCGCTAAGTCTCGGCAACAGTCAGCTCTTTCTATATCTTGCTGTGTTTTCTTGAGCTCTTCCTCTCTTAAACAGGAGCTTAAGACTCTATCTCTTCTTTGAAATTCATCATGATCATCGCTAAGTATTTCCAGTAATAGGATATACTTACATCCCAAACTGTAACCTAACCAAAAATAGTTGCTGTCGTTAGCATAAAAATTTAATTGTCGATCAGTTACTGTAGTACAAAATAGCTGTTTGATAATTTGAAAACGTACTTTGTAGAGGTCTTCTAATATGTCAATAGCTACTGACCAGTGATTAAATTGAAATGGATTGAACGGAAAATGATAAACAACCAGAGAATAGCCTTGTTCGTATAAATCTTGAAAAAGATATCTAAAAGAAACCTCAGGAAAAGAACCAGAAATAAAGCCTCCAATAAATTGGATAACACCTTTTGGATGAGGATGAAAAGCGACTTTAGTGTTGGAACCTTTTATGGAATCAAAATTAACCATGAAATTTTCTGTGTAATTCTTACATTACTGATATCAGGTAATAAAAAAACGCGCACACAAATCTAAGATTTTTAGTTCAGCTTTATATGACTTTATCTTACAAATAAATCTTTTAGTGAACAAAAATGAAAAGGAATGTGTACGCTTGATCTAATCTTATTTGAGAGTTATTGGTGATAGTTCTAAAATTAGACATTGTAGTATTGATAGGATATCTAGCATGAGCTTGTGAGGAAAGGATTTTTTGTTGAATACTTAGTTTTCTTCTATTTGCACTCTTGACAAATTATTGTCTCTTACATTTTTTTTGTCATCTGTATTGTTGTGAGCAACGCACACTAATAATTTTAGTATCGCGAGGAGAAGCTTGTCCCCCAGGTGCTAGATATTTGTTCGAATAGTCTAGAACATCTTTTCTCAGTTGGCAAAAATCAAAACCACTTGCAATAGGTGAATATAGATTCCCTAAGCTTAGAGGTGTGGGTGTGATAAAAGAGTTTGTTAGTATTAGGCTCTCATGGAGTACATTTTGATTACCTCTTGAGATACTAAACAAGTCACCAAACACTGGAATAGCACCAAATACAGCATTCCAGATATTGCCAATGATAGGAATGCGGAATCGTCCACCATCTAATGTAGCTTGGCTAGTGAAGGTAGAAAGATCGAAGAAATCTAAAGCTCGAGTATAAACAGTAGTATGCAATTCCTGTTTACCAATGCGTGATATGGGAGGTACTTTTTTTTCTTCTGCTGTAGGTTTAACCGTAGGATCGACGACTGTTAAATTGATATTGAGTTCGGCTGCATTTAAATTGCGTGAGATTCCAGGGGTAAATGCCAAGCTAGTACCTGTTTCTATTTCTAAGGGAATGAAATTTTGTTCTAATGCTGCGATGGCTAGCCCTAATAAACGCGAGACAGGAACTCCCGTAGCGGCTGTTTCTGCGGCTACTGAGGCATCACCAACTGCCCCAGTAGGAAGGAAATTAGAGATCATTCCTTGAAGTGTTTCAGCTCTTGATAATAATTGTCCTACATCTTGGGACTGAGCAATTTGAAAACCGCTCGTTGAGCTTGTGCTAACTATTGTCTCAACTCCATCTAGAGTAGATATTGTATTTCTACCGACCTGGGCAAACTCTAGTTTTTTATCCTTAGCAACTATTTCTTGGATGATAGATAAAGTCGGCTTAATAAAAAAATCTTCGATATCTTTCTGGAGCAGATTAGATGCTTTTTGTAGTAGTTCATTGAGATTATTCGCAGTTCTTTGCAATTCTTCTGGATCAACTTGATCTGGATTAGAAATAAAATCAGCATAATGAAGCGCAAACTCTAACAATACTTTTCTCTCGAAATTAGAAGTTATTTCTACAAGAGTAATCCCACTTTCTGGAGGCACATTTGGGACTGGTTTCTTTTCCCATTTCCATTGTTCACACTTAAGGTCTTTATTTTCTTCTTGCTGCTTAAGCTGTTGATATTGCTGAGGGTACATGCAATTGGGTTCTAGTCCACGAAAACGAAAAATTCTCTCGAATGGTGGACGATCAATATCATTTTTAACTGCATCAAAATATGGTTGAAGAGCCTCATTGTCAGCTACAAATTGACCATCTTCTATAGTTCCTTTTGCAAGGATTTCATACAAATCTATATAAAATTTTGCCGGATCTTTTACCGTATTTCCTACCAAAAAAACTTCTAATATTGATGATTCTCCTCCTAAGCCATCTAAAGCATCTGCGTATCCAAGCTGCTTCGCAATATCTTGAAATCTTTGATCAACTTTGACTACTGGACTGTTATTTTGCAATGTAATTTGTGAAATACCCTGAACTGTATCAAAAGTACTCCTCAATAACCGCTGAGTTTCCCTGATGCGCCATCGCACTTTGGATGTAGTTTCTGCTAGCCTATTGGGGTCTTTACCTGATATTTGAACCCCCCACAATTGTAAATTAATCCCAGGTAGGGGTAAATCGAGTGAAGTAATAAATCTTTTGGCACTTTCAATGTAATCATTTGTACCGTACAGTGATATGATATTTCCGCCTCCACGACCAACTCCCAGTCCAGGCTGGAGTTGATTTAATGGAAGAGTAGTCGCGCAACCTTCACCTACCAGGGGTATTCTACTCAAAATATTAACCATATTTGTTGCATTTCGATAATAATATAGCTCGACTCTTTCGCTGCGAAGAGACTTTTCATTGTCAAGATCACAACCTCCTCCTGATGCTGGAGGTGCTGGAGGAACAAGTCTAACTTCAAATGGAGGTCTAGGTTTTTCTGGCTCTTGTGATAATGACGTTAATCCACTTCCTAGAAAGGCGATCGCGCTAACTCCTATAAAGCAAAAAAGTTTTCCATAATGCATTTTATTTCGATCTCCAGATACTAACGATATTAAGCCTATTTCTTAAACTATATGCTTAGAATCAATTTGGAAATCAGTAACTTTTTAAAATTTAATCATAAAATGCCCGATCCTGATCTGCAAGAAGATTTTAAAACTTTAGTTGCTTAAACTATAGATATCTATCAGAGTTTTAGTGCTAGGATCATCATAGCGCGATCGCGAGAGCTTGATTTTTGGCTTCTGCCCATCAGCATTATTTTCTCTTTGATTATTAATCTTTAGCATTTATCTCATTCCATGATTGCTTCTCCTCAAGACAGTTATTTAACTCCCGAAAAATATCTTCAGATGGAAGCAGATAGCAGCATTAAATACGAATATAATTAAATGCGATCGCTGGGGCGACAGATACTCATAATGCGATCGCCGATTACGCGATCGCCTTAACTCGCAAATAGTTGTAATCTAGCGGGTTTCTGAGCCAATACAAGCCCCACTACCAAAAACTAAATATTCATGTAAAGAGTCTGAATTTAAAGTATGACCCTGAGCTTTGGCCAAGAAAGTTCTACCTTCAACATATTCATCCACTGTGGTTTCCCTCCCATAAACTTCAAAAGTAACGATATTATCTGCTCCTGAATAGCAGCTTAATTTATCAGTCACGGTTAACTTCTTGGTTACAGATGCCGCACCGCGATCGATAATGCACAGTCCCCCAGCAAAATTTAAACTATGCTCTCCCGTTTCATCTTTGACTATGACTTCGTGGGCGAATTTATATTCATCGGCAAAGGGACCGGCAATCATTTCTTGGCGGAGAATTTCTCTGCCGCCAGAAAAACAGGCAATTATCGTAGGAATAACTTCTGGTTGAATTTGTCTGGCTGTTGCCGGTTGAATCCCAGAGTTAAACCAGGAAAAGAGCAAAATTACCAGACATAATAAAGTATTGATCATAATTATATTCTGCTCATGTTTCCAATCCAATCAGGGGAAGGGTTAAGCTATTATATAGCGGAGAGATGGGTGGCAAATAATCAGCGATCGGGTCGATAATTAAGTATCTAGTCTGATCTTTTTCCCTGTCTTGAGAAAGCAAAATATTTTTCTGGTTTAAACTTAAAATCCTAATCCCTTTTAGCCATAACCTTTGGAATAAATAGACAGTTTGAATTTTTAACAGTTGACGCTGCTGATCTCGATCCAGATATCGATGTAAAGCAAATTGGGATAAAGTACGAATTGTTTCCAGACTGGGAATCTTAAAAACCTGGCAAAATTCCGCACTAAATCCCAACTTGGTATCTCCCAAAGTCCTGTCGCCCTCTACTCTCTGCATAAACAGAATTTGCTTAAAAAGAGAACTTGGGGAGCTGGTTCTGACATGTAGATATACTGGACAAATCTGAAGCAGAGCTTTTTGGTCGCTATTAAGTTGCTGTTCAAAATTCTGGGCAAGTTGAATACTTCGGTAGAATTGTTTTCTTAAGTCTTCTGCCAAAAGTTTATTTTCTGAACATTTTAGTGCCAAATGGGAATTGGGAAATATTTCTAGCTCAGAGTCATCCCGACCTAAAAGATGAATGCCTCGCTTAATTTTGTCAGAATAAGGATTAATATTGTATTGATCTTTATGGCTCGCAAGCTTAGTTATGAAAGATTGCAACCTATCTATAAATTCTGTTTCTCCATACTTACATATCAATCTGTCGTAAACATTTTCCTCGAAATCAAGGAAAAATTGACCTATTGTTAAAGTTTTAATTGCAGTCATAACCAATTTTATTTGATGATTAAACAGGGGCAAAAACTGATAAGGCTTGGGGAATTAAATGAAAATGAGCTGGAGTTTGCGCGATCGCCTCTCCATCAATATCTATGAGGCAAGGCTGAGACGTGTACAATTCAAACTTTGTCCCCTGAAGAGTGCGAATCCCAGGACAGTTGACATATTTGCCACGCATCAGAGCGGGTAAGAGCGTGAGGGTTTCCCACCAGTTTTGACTTTCTAGACTAAATAGATCGAGCCTTTGGTCATCAATTGTTGCATCTTCAGCTACAATCAATCCACTTCCGTAGAATCTTCCATTGCAGATGGTGACTTGTCTCGTCTTTGTTTTGATTGACTGTTGATCCCAGCAAATTTCTACCTCAAAGGGAGAAACCTGAGAAGCTACCTTCAGGGCAGTAGCAATATAAGCCAAAACTCCCCAACGTCTCTTAAACTCATGGGTTACTTGTTGATTGATAACGGTACTGAGTCCTAACCCAGCAACATTGAGAAAGTACTTGCCATTGAGACAACCTAAGTCAATACGTCGGGTTTTCCCTTGAGCAATGATGTTGCAGGCTTGAGACAGAGAGCGGGGAATTTCGAGAGTTCTGGCTAGATTATTTGCCGTACCTAATGGCAAAATCCCCAGGGGAATTTGGGTAGATAGCAACCCCTCAATCGCCGCGCTAATAGTGCCATCACCACTTCCTATGATCACCAGTTCAGTTTGCCCCTGATACTGTCGGATGATTTGGGACAAGTTTTTGGGGTCACTAACCGACTCCTCTATCAGTTCAAATCCTAATTTTTGCAGATAGTAAATTGTTTGCAACCGAACTTTTTGCCCCAATCTGGCATAAGGATTGAGCAGCAGTAAAGCCCGTCGATTGATTGGCTGATCTTTCATGGAAAAATTATCAGAGCCTTTAACTATTATACATTCTTACTTATTAAATAAGACATAGAATGTTCATAATAGACATCTTGTAAAATAGATTTCATGAGATCATAGACAGTTTAAAAATAATCTATTTTTACTAAGTAGCTAGCGATAATGTCTATTTTACTAAGAAAAAAATTATAAATTAGTCAAATATTACTCATCTCACAAAAATAATTATGCAGGAGATCTCTTTCCTTATTGATCAGTTAAGCTAATTCAAAGTATCATGATTTCTTGATTCGATATTCGATTTTGTCTGATTAGAAGTCAATAACAAATACAAACAGGGAATGACTAACAAGGCGATTAAAGTAGAAGCAACCAAACCAAAACCGATCGCGCTGGCTAAAAGAAACCAAGTTGGATCGCTTCATGCTAAGGGAATCACACCAAAAATAGTAGTGATACTAGTAGTGAGAATGGGACACAAGCGATCGCCTGATTCTCTTCTTTTTTTATAATGCGATCGCTCTAACCCCTATAATTTTCAAAGATGTCCTTAAGCTATTATTTATATAGTCTAAAAATTTACTTGAGATGAAAACTCTGTCAGAAATTGAACAAGCTATTAGAGAATTACCAACAGTTGAAGCTCGTAAACTAGCAGGTTGGTTAAATGAATATCTTAATGATGCTTGGGATAAACAAATGCAAACTGATTTAGCAACAGGAAAATTGGATCAGTTTATTGCCAAGGTTGAATCTAACATTGAAGCTAATCAGGTGAGAGATTTAAATGAAGTCATTGACAACACCTGATTTTTGGGAGTCATATGCAAAGTTACCGTTAAAGATAAAAAAACAAGCTCGTAAAGCTTATCGAATTTGGCAAGAAAATCAGTCTCATCCTTCTTTACATTTTAAAAAAGTAGGTAAAAATCTTTGGTCTGTTCGTATTACTCAAAACTATCGTGCTTTGGCTCTTAAAAAGGCGGATGATTTTTACTGGGTATGGATTGGTACTCATGATGAATACGAGTTACTTTTATCTTAGAAAGATTATTGAAGCGCGATCGCCCTTAATTTAAACTAAGCAATACTCTCAACTGATTTATTAGGAGTCAACAACAAATACAAACAAGGAATAACCAGTAAAGCAATCAAAGTAGAAGCAACCAACCCAAAACCGATCGCGCTGGCTAAAGGAAACCAAGTTGGATCGCTTAAAGCTAAGGGAATTACTCCAACAATCGTAGTGATACTAGTAGTTAAGATCGGACGTAAGCGATCGCCTGCACCTCTGGCTGCTGCATCACGAATATTCATTCCTTTTGCACGATGAGAGTTCATGGTTTCAATCATCACGATCGCATCATTAACGACAATTCCTGTTAGAGCAATCATGCCAATAACAGCAGGAAAAGAAATCGGAATTTGTAGTAAAAAGAATCCCAGAAAAGTACCAATGAAAGCAAAGGGAATTGCCAACATGATAATAAAGGGTTGGGTAAAAGAACTAAATTGAATTACCAAAACAGAAAAGACCAGAAACAAAGCCACAATTGCCATTTGACCTGCTGAGGCGAAGGTTTCTCCTTGGGTTTCCAATTCTCCAGCAAACTTGTAGTCATAACCTTGACCCCATTGCCTTTTCATTTCAGCTAATTTGGGTTCCAAATCAGCAATAATTTCTCCTACAGTACGTCCCTCATTTTTAGCTAAGACAGTAACCGTGCGTTGTCCATCTTTATGGGTAATGGACAAAGGTGCATTACCAAACTCTGCTTCTAATACTGAACGACCAGAAATAGTTTTGCCATCGCGATCAAAAAAAGGTAAGCTCAGCAATTCATCCCGCCGCGTCGGACCACCAATACTCCCATCACGTGAAGCCCATAATGTACTGAGGCGAATTTCTAAATCTTCTTTCCCCCCACCAATAGGGAAATCTCCAACGTCATTATCGGTCATCAGATAGCGTCCCTGCATTACTAGATCCTCATCAGATAAACCGAAGAAGTTTATTGCTTCCCTACGGGGACGGAGTTTAATATCAGGTCGCAAGGCACCTAGATCATCTCGGACATCGATCGCCCCTGTAATTTGCCGCAAAGCTAATTGTACCTCTCCAGAGATACTCCGTAATCTATCCATATCCGTGCCGACCAACTCGATTTCGATGGGGTCGCCTCCTTCTCCTGTAGATTGACCATTGACCACCAATGATGCTCCAGGATACTGACGCAAAGCCTGATTCAATTCTTCTCTTAATTCATTGACATATTCAAAAGACATTTGCGATCGCTCTTCTTGGGGAGTGAAGATAGCGGAAAACCCAACTAAATAATTACCATTATTGGGTTTGATGCCACTTTCCTGGACTAAGCTACTCCTTTGACCTGCTAATTTAACAATACTTTCTAAATAATCTTTACCTCGTAATAATTCTCCTATTTCATCGGCTACTTTTTGAGAGCTATCTAGAGTGGTCGTAGGTGGTAATTCGATATTGACGCTTAACTTCCGCGTATCTCCTTCAGCAAACAGACTAGAGGGTACTGTTCCCACTAAGATAGTTGCGGTAATAAATAAAGCGATCGCCCCTAAAGCCCAAATTTTAGCTCTAGTTCTACTGCTGAGCGTGGCGGATAAACTCCAATTGCGGAATTTCTCCGAAGCAGATTCTGTAATGCGGTCTATTCTACTTTTTTGACCCTTGGTTTTAACATTTCCCAGAAGATAACGAGATAGGGGAATATCTACCAGTAAAGCAATCACATAACTGAGTATCAAACAAACCACAGCACTAATGGGAATCAACCGCACAAATTTACCCATTGTGCCGCTAATCGCCATGAGGGGAGCCAAAGCCAAAATGGTAGTCAATTGACCAGAAAAAGCAGGTACAGCATAGGTTTTAACCGTTTTCAAAGCAGAGCGCTCAAAACTCAACCCTTCAACAAAGATACCGTCGTGCATTCCTTCCATCATCAAGATAAAGACATCTACCAGTAAACCCAATGCCAAAATCATCCCGATTTGCACCATTTTGTTAAGGGTGAAACCAAACAGAAATAACACCGCTAAAGTTCCCAGAAAGGTCAGGGGAATAGATAACCCAGCAATAATCGCTTCGCGCCAAGTCAAGGCAAATAAGAGAATGATAAAAACCCCGACAACTCCTTGCCAAGCATTGTTAAAGACATTAAATAAATCCTTATTAATTTGGTCAGCATCGGTATTAATGACCCGATATTCCATCCCATAGGGCCATAAATTGGGATTTTGTTGGGCAGAGTTGATCGCTGCAATGGAATCATTAATCACTTGAATGGTATCTGAGCCGGGAACTTTCACAATATCAACAGTAATGACTGATTCGAAATCTGCTCCATCAGAACTCAAAAATGCTCGATTCTTTTCTCTCTCTAAATCTCGCCTCACTTCTGCTACTTCTTGTAATCTAACTACTCGACCACCAACCTCTCCTGATAAACGGGCAACAGGTAAATTACGTAAATCTTCTAAACTACGAAATCTGCCATAATAGCGTAACTGAGTGCCAATTTCGTCACTTTCTATTTGATCCCAAGGTAAATCGCGATTTCCCTTTTGAATAGCATCTGCTACCTGGGTTGCCGATACTCCCATAGTCATTAGACGAGAGGGAATAAGTTGAACGTGAATGACTTCTTCCCGATTACCACTCAAGTCAACCTTGCGGACATTGGGAACAGTTTCTAAAATATCTTCAATATCTTCTGCTGCCTGACTTAAGACAGCTAAATCAATATCCCCATACAAGCCGATGGTTAACACAGGGGTATCTTGAGTTGAGATTTGCTCTACTTTGGGCTCCTCTGCTTCACTGGCGATCTCTGGTTTGGCTTCATCTACCTCTGCCCTGACTAAAGCTATGGATTCAGCGATTGGTGCTTCGGCGACAAACTCCACCTTAATTACTGACGAACCATCAAAAGAAGCACTACTTAAATCTTTTAATCCCTTAAGAGATTTTAATTCTTTCTCAATCTTATCTGTGATTTGATTTTCAATGGTTTCCGGGTCAGCACCACCCCAGGTTGTTTCGATATTTGCGATCGCAACATTAATATCAGGATTACCTTCTTTGACCATTGAAGTTGCACCTAATACTCCACCGACAATCATCAGCAAAGATAGCAGAATCGCAAATATTGTCTTGAGAAAAAAGAACTTAGCAAAGGGCGATGCTTTGTTGGGATCTGGGGCATCGTGATTTTCTTGGGATTCTTCAGGAGGAGTTATTAGCTGACTCATTGGTTAGGCTGGTATCGGAGAATGAGAAAGATATTGGCAAGTATTTTACATTGCCTATCTTAGCCACTTTGATTTGTACTGATTAATTATTGAATTATTGTAATTTCGATTCTGCTAAAATGGTACGATATACGGTACGCAATCAAAATCACCGCCATGAAACCATTCACTGTCAGAGAAGCGAGAGATAATCTTTATCGTTTAATTGATGAAATAGCCGAAAGCCATCAACCGATTACGATCAAAGGAAAGCGGAACGATGCTGTGTTGGTATCCAGAGAAGATTGGGAAGCGATCGCTGAGACGATTTATCTCAATAGTATTCCTGGAATGGTGGAATCGATTAGAGAAGCAGCAGCAGAGCCTTTATCGGAAGGAACACCGTTAGAGGAACTTGATTGGGAATGAAATGGCAAGTTATATTGTCTAAGCAAGCCAAGAAAGATGCAAAAAAGATATCATCTAGTGGTTTGAAACCGCAAGCGCAGGCTTTACTAGAAGTATTGCAAGATAATCCCTATCAACCACCCTATGAGAAGTTAATGGGAAATTTAGCGGGATATTATTCCCGTCGCATTAATATTCAGCATCGTTTGGTCTATGAAATAAAAGAACAGGAAAGAATTGTTAAAGTTCTCAGAATGTGGAGTCACTATGAATAATTAGTTGGTTAGAAATTCATGACGATCATGATTACTTAATTTATTGTAATCCTCTGAATACTAATGATTCTTGCAATTTAAGGATAATCAATGACTCTGTAAATTGATTTCATATATTTATTGTCACTTTTCTACTATATTTTAGTAGTTTTTGCTAAAATATGCGGGAGTTTTTTCCTTTCGAGTATTAACATAGATTTTCAAGTTTATAGGTACTCATGTTCATAGATAATTAACTGATATTATTTTTTAATATGAAGCGACAAGATTATCAGAAAACAATTATACAGTATCTTACATGGTTAAAGTACCAAGTAGAAGAGAATAATAGTATAAATCTAACTGATATAAATAATAATGCGGAAGATTTCTATTGTGGTCTTCTTAATTTGATATTTGGTTATAATCTTGTAAATATTAATATTACTAATCAAAATGCTGCTGCAATTGATCTTGGCGATAGTCAGAAAAGTATAGCAATACAAGTAACGTCTACTAGCACACTTAAAAAGACTAAAGATACCGTTGATAAATTTATTGAATATAAGCTTTACAATAAATACAATCGTTTAGTCATCTTGAACATTGTTGAAAAGACTAATCATAGAGCATCATATATTGGTGACGATAACTATAAGTTAGATACTAAGAAAGATATTTGGGATGTTGGAGATTTAATTAAAGAAGCAGCTTCCAAAAATACTCTTGAACAGAAACAAATAGTTGACTACTTAGTTCAAGAATTAAAATTAAAACAAAATGAGACAGTTCCCAAAGAAGTCTCGACAATTTTAAATTTAATAGAATGTATCAGCGATGAAGCTCACCCAGAAGTTGGGAATGGCTACCTAGAAGAACCTTTCCCTGAAGAAAAGATTTATAAACGTTTTAAAGAGCATTCTGATTTTCTCCAGGAAAAATTCACCGATCTTAATCTCGAATATGGTTCTGTTCTTTCCGCAGTTTCTGAAGGACACGATTATGGTCAAGTGAAACTTCGTAGGGCAGCACGTTATCTGCGGGACTATAGTGATACCATTTTAACCCAATGTAAAGGAAATCCTAGAGAGGCTCTGGCTAAAATCATAAGTAGTTTTGAGGGGCTTCTAACAAGCCAAGGATATGAATTTGATTATGGTGCAGCAGAATTTTATATTATTAAAGAACTAATAAAATGTAATGTTTTTCCTTTGAGAGCTTAAATTAATGTCTAATCTTATATCTAAGGATGACGATTTGAGAAGAAGTGCGCCAATTATTGGATTTGAAGTCTTAAAACTTATCCGTGAAAATAATAGTTCGCAAATCAACATTCTGGATATTGCGGAAAAGTTACATAAGACTAATCAAACTGGGGAACGTAGTATTTACTATGGAATAATATTTCTATATTCATTAGGGATTGTAGATTTCAACGAGCCTTATTTAGTAAACTGTGTTGAGAGTTAGAAGACTATATAGTGAACCAGCAACTTTTGATGCTATTGATTTTGTTGATGGCATCAATTTGATCTTTGGAGAAACTACACAAGGCAATGATAAGACTAATGGGGTTGGAAAATCCCTGTCTATTGAATTTTTAAATTATGGATTATTGAAACAACATGGAGATAGTCGTATTTCGCGAATACCATCTACATTTTTTCCTAAAGATGTATTAATTTGTCTTGATTTTGAGATAAATCATCATTCTCTAACTACAAAAAGAAGCGTTAAAAATAATAGTTCTCCAGAATTAATTATTGACGGTGTAAGTACAAAATTTACTAACTTAAAAGATGCAAACAAAAAATTAGCAGATTTGCTTTTTGAAAATAACCATAGTACTAGTTCACCTTCGTTCAGAAGTATTTTGGGTCCACTCATTCGAGATGAGCGCTCAGAGTTTAAGTCAATAATAAAATGTTTTGATACTGATAAAAGAATTCCATCAGATTACACACCTCATCTATATCTATTGAATATAGATCCTTTCCCATATCAAGAAGCTTTGAGGCTACATAAAGAGTTAAAGAGTATTAAAGCAGCATCAAAAAAAATTAGAGAAGATGTTTTTACCATTACTGGAAAAGATTTTTTGGATGCAAAAGCAGAATTGAATGAATTGACAAGACAAGTAAAAGAAATTGAAAATGAGATGCAACTTCTTGAAAATATAAAAGGATACGAGATAGTAAAAGATGAAATAATAGAAATTGAAAATCAGCTTGAGAAAGCACGTTCCATACAGGCTGTTTTAAAATCTGAAATATCTAAGATAAATTTATTTTCAGGAGAAGCCGTTTATATTGATGAACAGGAAATAGCTGAATTATATAATCAATTTAAAGAAGGCTTAGGTGATGCGATTAGTAAAGAACTTCAGGAAGTCATTGATTTCAAAAAGAAAATTGATAATTTTCAAAATACAATGATGAGGAATCGCTATCAATCAGTTAACAAAAAGCTTAAAAGAATTAACAAAGAAATTTCTTTGCTTAATAAAAAGTATAAAAATAAAATTTCAATACTAGATCAAGATGGATTACTAAAGAGTTTAAAGCAAACTATTGTTTCATATCAAAGAAAAAGTGAAGAGAGAGCTGAACTAGCAGCATTAATCAATAAATATTCTGAGTATGAGCGTGAGATAAAAGAAAAAAAGAGAGAGCGTGAAAAGAACATCTATTTACTTGATAGCTATTTAACAAGTTCTAGAGAGATAATTGATTCACTAGAAAATACAATCTTAAATATCCATGAATTTGTAGCAGGAAATAGCTCATGTTCGTTTGACGTAAAAGTCATGAATAATGCAGAAGTAGTTAATGTCAAATTACGTATTTACGATGATGGTAGTCATAGTAACGAGCGTGAAAAAGTTTTTTTGTATGATATTGCTTTACTTCTCAACTCAGATATTGCCAATAGACATCCTGGATTGTTAGTACATGATAATATCTTCGATGTTGATAAAGACACTCTAATAAAAAGTCTAAACTATCTCCATAATAATATAGAGACCATATCTCAGAAACAATATATTTTAACTATCAATAGCGATGAATTTACTAGCGACGATATGGATAACTTAGAGCTAAATTTGGAAGAGTTTAAACGGGCTTCTTTTACTAAAGATGACAGATTTTTAAAGGGTAATTATCAAGAAAACAAGTAACCCAAATAAATCAATTACAGATAAATATCTCTTAAATATCTCTCTTTCTTGAAACAATTTGAGATCCTGTTGAAATTGTCCTACATCATCTTTAGTCAACAGTCTGACAATAACATTAGTATCAACTGAAATCATTGCAATTGTTTCAAAATACCTTGATGAATAGCATCATCCATTTCCTCTAAAGTTTTAGCTTTGCCTTTATATTGCAAGCATCCAGCAACATCTTCCAAGTTAGTTTGCTCAAAAGGCTTTTTAGGTTTAAGCAAAATACCATCACCCGTATCAATCGCAATTAATTCTTGTCCCGCTAACCAATGATGAGCATCTCGTAACTTTTTCGGAATAATTACTTGCCCTTTGCTCGATAGTCTTGTGACTTCCATAGAAGAAACAATAAGTAAGATTATGGTAAGAATTATAGCATCGGCAGATTTATGTAGCGATCGCACTTCGACTAAACATCAAACTTCGCAACAATATTGTCTCAACAGAGAAGTCGTAACCGTAAGTTCTTGTTTTAAAAGTATTTCTAGATATTCATTGATAGATTTTGGAGGATTCTTTAACCGTTTGCGACAAGTTTCCGCAGCAGTAGTAACCTTCATCGGATAAATATCGATGAGATCAGCAATAAAAATATCGGGATGTTGCGCTTCAATTTCATATTGATTCAAAATGCGATCGGGAAAATCCTTCAGATTCATCGTTAAGATAATATCGGCTTGTCCTTTAATCGCTGCTGCTAAAATATGCCTGTCATCGGGATCTGGTAAATTAAGAGACGGGATAATAAATTCATACCCTTCGATTAGACAATCACGAACACTACGATTCATAAGGCTTTTAGTTCGTTCAAGCTGCTCTTTACTCAAGTCAGGTCTATTTTTGAGAACATTACGCATCCATTCTTCGTGAATTTTATCTGTCCAACGCGCTCGATACAAATCGCTCAAAGCCAGTTGCATCAATAAATCCCTTAACGGTGCTGGATATAATACGCAGCGGTCGGAACCCGCGTCGGCACAAGACGTTTACCCAGCTCCGTGTTCTGGGCAAGGGAACGCCGACCAAGAGAAGCATCATAAATTACCGTAAATTTTGACCCCATTTATTACTCATAACCCATATCTAATTCTTGTGCTTGTGCTGCAAGTTCATCTAATGCTTGCATTCTGTCGCTATCAATTTGGTTTTTATAATTCATCACATCTTCAAAGCGAATACGTCGATGACGACCTACTTTGCGAAAAGGTATTTTATTTGATTCGAGTAATTTAATTAGATATGGACGAGATACATTAAGTAAACCTACTGCTTCTTGAGTAGTTAACTCAGTATTCATGGGAATTAAAGTAACGGCATTTCCTTGTGCCATCTGAGAAAGAATATCGATCAAAAGCTGATAAGCAGTTGAAGGAATTTCTAGTATTTGTTCTTGACCATTTTCTTCTATAACTTTTAGTGTTTGAGTAGAGCTACTAGGTTTTAAATGAGAAGCTAAAATACGACTGCTCTCTTGAGAAAGACTAATTTCAGATTCTGATGGAATATAAGGCTTATTTAGCTGATTGGTAGTTACCATAGTCAACGCCTAGCGAGTTTTAGAATTTAATAGTTATTAAGAAGCTCAATTTTAATTGCATCTCTACTATTCAGTCTATAAAACAAACGAAATAAACGCAACAATCGCAATAAATGAAAATATTCGCGATTAGTTTAATCTATGTGTAAAAATGAGTACAGTAAAATGTACTTATTTGTCATGAAATCAGTAAACTATACAGAATTTAGAAAAAACTTAGCAAGCTATCTCGATGAAGTAGAAAACGATCGCGTACCGATGATAATTACTCGTTCTAATGGTCGTCGTTCAGTAGTTATCAGTTACGACGATTACATGGAGAACGAAGCTACTATTCATCTGATGTCTAGCCAGGAAAATATTAGGGTTATCGAAGAAGCAATCTCCGAACTAGAAAGTGGTGGTGGTATAGAGGTTGAAATTTGAAAATTAAGTTTTCTACCTCCGCATTTAAAGATTATCAACAATGGCAAAAAAATAACCAAAGGATATTTAAGAGAATTAATCGATTGTTAGAAGATATTAAGACATCACCTTTTGAGGGAATTGGCGACCCTGAACCGCTTAAATACAAATGGCAAGGATATTGGTCGCGCAGAATTACCCAAGAACATCGCTTGGTTTATTCAGTCAAAGACAATACTATTTTTGTTGTTCAGTGCAAATTTCATTATTAGACTTCTCATACTACTGATCCCGTTGAGTGTATTTGTTCTGGGATGATGTCTAAGATTTGTTGCTAGGCTTCATAACCTTGCAGGCATTGCGGTTTTATTCCTGTCTAGAATTTGAATTGAATCTTTTATCCTGAGGAGCAATGCGAAATCCGGGAGCTCTATAATCCTTGGGTAAGTAATTCTCTGGGATAGTGGTTTGATGACCATCCCGAATAGCTGAATAATGAGGGGAAAGAATTTCAATGTCAGCTTCGTTGCATTTATCTTGAATATTCTGGTGCAGTTGAGAATAGATGTCTGCCATCATTAGAGCATCGTCAGTATAAGCATTTAACTCATAACTCACATAAAAATCATCTAGACTAGTTTGGAGGATAAAGGGAGCTGGTTCTCTCAAAATATGAGGCGTTGCGGCAGCCGCCTCTAACAGGACTTGATGGACTTTGCGCCAAGGAACATCGTAACCCAGGGTAATGGTAGTGGGGAGGATAAGCGGTGGCGTATCAGGCTGTCTTATTGTAGCGCTAAAGTTAACTACATTGCTGTTGAGTACTGTTGAGTTGGGCATGGTAATCACCATGTTCTTAGGAGTGCGCAGGCGGGTGACTAGGAGAGTCTTTTCTACAATATCTCCCACTGCATCCCCGATTTGAACGCGATCGCCGACTTCAAAAGCGCGAGTATAAATGAGAATAACTCCACCGACAATATTGGCTACGGCTGCGGTAGAACCCAATGACAGCAGCAGACCAAGAAAGAGAGAAACGCCCTGAAAAGCAGGGGAACCAGAACCTGGTAAGTAGGGGAAAGCTACTACCACTGCTAGAGCAAAGATCAAAAAGAAAGATAATTTATAGGTGGGTGCTGCCCACTCTTGATAGAAACCAGGAAAAGAAATATCTCCTCTTTCTATTTCTCCAAAAATAAGTTTGACAAAGCGGATAATATAGTAAGTAAACAGAACAATAACCCCAAGCACAAATAAATTAGGCAAATAGTCTATAAATGCTTGCAAAACTTGCTCGAAGGCAGAAAAAAGATAGTCGAAAAGATTTTTACCTAATTGTTTAGTCCAAGGAAAGAAGCTAAAAACTAAAGGGAAATAGACATATAGAACAAATAGCACCACCATCCAGCGAATGAGCTGAACTAAGCGAATGAGAAGATCTGTCAGTCGAGATGCCCTGACTAACTCCACATTTTCAATTCTGAGACTGGGAATACGTGTCTCTCGCCAAGAATCCAGCAATCGATAGATGCGAGGGAAAATTTTATTTAAAATTAGTTGGATGAGAACTAAGATAACTGTGGCAATAACCGTGTAAATAGCTGATCTAATTAGGTATTTAGTACTGCGCTCTTCCCTATAGATTTGAAGAGAGTCTTTAATTTTTGCTAAATATTCATTAGCTAGTTTTGTTCTGGTTATCTGGGCAGCTTTGGCATCAGCTTCTGTTAGTGTGACCAGAATTTTGTTACCGATGACAATATTAGTCGTGGCTTCTTGTTCTTGAATCCTCAGTAAATTAAGATTCACTGAAGTATCTTCGGCAATTTTTTCCAGTCGATTAGTAATAGTTTGTGCTCTTTCTTCCGAAGAGAACGAACCGACGTTGGATTGAATCACAAAGAGGGTTTCATCTGCCAGTAGCACAGGAAAACCATCAATTTTATCGCCAGCGGAGTCATCTATTTGGGAATAAACACCAGGGTGAGCGATCAAGCTCAAAAAAATCACTAGAACAAAAGTGATCAAGAATTGCCAATATTTTTTCATCGCTTTTATTCAGTCAATTCACACAGAAGAAGCAATCAAGGTACGAGCTAGTGCCGCTGGGCGGAAGCCAAAAGTCAGTAGAGACGTTGCATGCAACGTCTGTACAAAAGCGCCGAGACCCCGCGTCGGCGTAAGACGCAAGGGAACGCTCGGTAAGACAGTCAAAAGTCTTTTAGGCTAAGGGTTTCTCGATTTTTGAATAGTATGCTTATTTACGCCCACTTCCACTAGCGTTGCATTAATTAGGCTAAAAAGTCGTACCTTAATTTAGTAAATTATCTCATGTGCTTGGTATCATGATGTCTATCCCAATACCTTTATATGTTTTTATCTGTGGATAACATTCAAAACTACGAAATCACCGAAATCTTATGATGGGGAAGAGCCACAGCAATGCCCGCTTCATCTAAGGCTTGTTTAACTCGCAGACGAAATTCCCGACCCACACTCCATTGTTGGCTAGGTTGAGTTTTAATTATCAGACGGATGAGAATGCCCTCATTAGATATCTCATCAACTCCTAAGATTTCCGCAGGTTCAAGAAACTTATCTTCCCATAAAGGATCACTTTGCATTTTAGCTGCCACTTGAGTCATAACTTCTATCGCCTGATTGATATCTTCATTCCAAGCGATTCTAATCGTAAAGTTAACCCTCGACCAATTTTTAGTATTGTTAATCACAGATTCAATCCTACGATTAGGGATAGAGATTAATTGTCCATCGAGATTTCTTAAAGAAGTAATAAACAGGTTTATCTCTTCTACTGCTCCTTCCATTCCTCCGCCAAAGTTAACTACATCTCCTAGAGCATAGCGATCAGTGGACAAAATTACGATCCCACTGAGGGCATCTTCTAGTAAACTACGGGACAGAAAAGCCACAGCGACGGCAACAAAACCAGCGCTAGCTAAGACAGAGGGATTAAACCCCAGTAGCCAGATACTTAAGTACAGTCCCAAGATAGTAGTGAAAAAAGTTTTGTTTCGCTTGATAACCGTAGAATAAGTATTAGCTCTAAGGGTGTAACGATTGGAATCTGTATTGGCTAATTGAGCTTCGGTTGCCCAACGATTGAGACCATAATCTACAGCAAAGGAACCCAGCTTATCAATTAAGGTTAACCCTGTCCAGAGCAGGATTAGAATTACTGTTTTTTCTATAAGATAAATTGAGAAAAAGCGGGTTTGAGGAAATATACAAACGATGATGGTTAGACTAACAGCTAAGATCAACACTTCTAAAATCAACATCAGCCTGAGAAATAGTTGGCAGAAATTTCTTTTCTGTTTAATCAGAGTTTGATGCTCTAACAACCTCTTGGTCGCAGTAATGTTAAAATTAGCAGCCAGCCAATTTTGCTTTTGAAGCTTTTTCGGAAACAACTTCAAAAGCTTTGTAAGCATTGAAAAGGGTGATACTGTTATTTTGACTTGTTCTACAGAACTATCCTTGGGCTCTGATATCTCACTCTCTTGTGGCTCAGAGCTATCCAAAATATCACTGACATTCTGATCTATATTTATACTTTGAGAGGCGGCGGCTTCAGGATCGACAATCAGGGCATCAGTAAATTTTTTCAGTCTTTGTCGCAATTGATGATTCCATTTTCGCAATTGGCTGCGAATTAAATGAATTAGCCACATTAATCCTAGTGTTATTCCCATAATTGCACTTGAGACTATCCATCGCCAATTAGGATGCTGTACATTTAATTCACGCCCCCAGAGAGCATTAGAAAAGGATAAACTAATTTTAGTCAGCCAAGCTTTTGCTAATTCTTCTTCTGTTGTCTCGTTGGCTTGGGCATCAAAATCAGTTACCGTGACAAGTGTTTGTGAGGCTAATCCCAATCTTGGTTGGGCTGGCACATAAATAACTGTCTCCTGATTTTCAATTCCTACTGCAATCTTTGGTGTCCAAGGGTGTAAGGGTTTGACTGTTGTGGGCAGCCAGAATCGCCATTTTGAGTTAAGGGGAACTTCGGAAATAGTGATCCCGCTAACAATGTCTTCAAAAATTTGGTGAAAAACTCTTTGCACCAATTCCGCTCGCTGTTCTACTTTTTGAGCAACTTCAACTTCTGATTGGTTAGATTCTTTTAATGCCGTTAGAGTTAATTCAGGAGTAAGTAGGTAATCGTTAATCTTCAAGTTAAAGTCATAGATGTAAACGTCACTACACCAAAATCTGCCACAAGGATAAGCTTTATTTAAATCCCAAGGAAGAGATTGATTAGATTGATTATTACTTGAGTCGGGAATCCAAGGAATTTGTCCGAAACTTTGTGGGGTCAAAGTTAATGTCAAAGTTAAGCTAAAAATAGCAATAACTATATACTTGCTTATTGCTTTAAAAAATTGTGGCATCTTCTGTGATCTAGCACTCAAGAAATACGAAAATTCTGTTGCTGTTGATTTAATGTTTAGCTTACAAAATAGTTTCTGTTCTTAGCTTATTACGCGGTTGGATAAGTGCGGTTTTCTCGCACATTTACCACGCAGTTTTAGCATTTTATCAATGCTTGTCAAAAAAAATCTACAAATCATACCTTGATTTACTTTAGCTATTTGCTTCTCTAGCAAACGAAGTAAAAAAAATTATAGGCGATCGCAATTCCCAGCTACTCACTTCTCCCAGAGAGATAACCTCCTACTAAAATAGAGATGAGAATTGCTGGATACATTTGTCCGATTATGGCTTCTAGATTAGTAAGCATTGTCGCCAAAGGACTGATAGGAATAATATCTCCATAACCTAAAGTAGTCAGAGTAACAAAACTAAAGTAAATTACTTTACTATAGGATTCGTCACTGTAAGATGTACCTCTGATAAGTGGTTGAGAAAAAGCCTGAGGATCAAAACTAGCAACGATACCGTAAAGCAAAGCCCAAACAAAACCAATTAGGAAATAAACGCAAATACCACCACGAATGGTATCTGCTGTTATGGGCTGACAGAATAAAATATCTCGCAAAATCAACAACACAGCTACACCTAAATAAATAGCATAGATAGCTTGAATGAAGAACAGGGAAAATATTCCTTGGGGACTGTACCAACCAAACCTCGTCACAGTCTCTAGTACAAAGGCTAATCCTGCAATACCAAGATATAATCTGAATAGTTTTTGGTGAAGGGAAAAAGTTCTAACAATAATAATTGTGGCACAGAGAAAAATTGCAGAAGAGAATAATCCGCCAATGTTGCCGTCTAAAAAAGGGGCAAGTACAAAGTTAAGAACTAAGACAATTAACAGTTGAGTGTACTTTTTCTGGGATAATGTCTGAGATTTGTTAGTAGGCTTCATGACCTTAGAGACATTAAGGAATAATTTCTACAGGTGCACCATTGACTAGACGGTTGTTCCCTTCAGTTACTAGTTTCTCTCCTGGTTTAACTCCTTCGATGATTTCTCGTTTAGCTAAACCTTCAATTCCCTGCTTAATAGCTCTTTGTTCGACAACTCCTTCAGCTTCGTTAACCACAAAGACATAGGGCTGGCGATCGCGAAAGACAAAAGCTTTGAATGGTGCCACCAGAGCTTGCTCTTTCTCTGCCACGGCAATCCAAGCGGCAACTTGTTCCCCATCCTGAAGATTGGCAACTCCTTGGTTAATCCGAATGGTAACCCGCACTGATCGCTCTCCTGGAGAAACGGAAGGTCCTACTGAAAAAACAGTTCCTTGGGCACTGGCTAATTTCATTAAATCTTGACCGGTAATAGTTCCTGAATGGGACTTTGAGCGATCGCGATCGAGAATAATAAACGCTCTTTGTCCTGGTCTGATGTCTTCTCCTTGAAAAGCTGGCAATTTTACTTGGACTTCAAACAGATCGGGCTTGATGAGGATAATGGGTAATCTCTCGATGATACCCTGGTAGTCCCCAGTTACATTAATGATTTGAGGAGACCAGTATTCTCCCTCACGAATGTTGAGACGACTGATAACCCCATCAAAAGGGGCAATTAGTTCCGTATCCTCACTTTCGATATTACTTTGAGTGAGTTTGGCATTTGCTGAGATTACACCAGCTTCGGCCGTTTCTACTTCAGTATTAGCAGCAGTTACTTGAGCTTGAGCAGAACGTACCGCCGCTTCAGCCGCGATCGCAGCAGTCTGAGCATTTTTATAATCTATCTCTTTAACATCTACTTCCCGCTGAGTAATTCCCCCTTCGATAGCGAGTTCTTGATATCGTTTAAGATCAATTTGAGCAAAAGCTTGATTGGTCTTGGCTTTCTGTAAATCTGCTTGAGCTTGCGCTAAAGACTCTTCTGCTTGCCGCAGATTTGCCACAGCATTGAGAACTTGGTTTTTAGCTTCGATCTGTTCTGCTGCTGCTACATCAATATCTGCATCGTATTTACGGCGATCGACTTTAGCCAATAATTCTCCTTTTTGTACCCGATCACCTTCTCTTAAATCTCGCCCTTCTACTTTCTTGATGTAATCAATTGTGCCTTCAGCCTGAAAAGTTAGATGTTTTTTAATGACTGCACTAACAGTACCATCAGCATAAGTCCAGGCTTGAATTGGTTCTAGATTTACTGGGACTGTTCTGACTGCTAGCCTCGCTTGCTCGATATTAGTAGTTACTTTTTCCAAAGATTGTTCTGAATTAGTAAGCAAACGCCAGATAACCACTCCCCCTAATAAAATCAAGATGACGCCTAAAGGAAATAACCATTTAGGTTGTTTTGCCGTGTTTTTTTTAGATTTTGCACCATCAGCATTTTCGAACAACTCTAATCCTTGTTCTACATTTTTCTGTTGTTCAGTAGCCATACAACATAAAATTAATCAAATATAAATATTCTAAATTTAACAGTAAAAGCTTTGAAAATCCATAAACGAAATTTTTTGTTTAGGATTAACTTGTTGAAGTAGTTCCGTCATTATATTTAGAAATAGATTGGCTATCTAATATTCATTGCGATGCCATAATCATAACTGGCTAACAAGGCTATATTTCCTTTGATTTATCCACGAATCACCATCAGCATATGAAGCAATTTCTAGCGCCATAGAAAATATCAAAAAGTTATTATCCAAACAGTTATGATTAATTTAGATCTATGTGAAGTAATCAAAAACAATATTTTAGGCAAAAAAGATATTTTAAAATAAGAAAAAATATTAAATAAACTATTGATACAAGATTTAGAAAAAAGACTAGAAGACGATTCCCCTAGACCAAGAAGGTAATCGTTCACAGGATGGAGAAAATCTGGTAGTGTGAGAGGCATGGAAAATAAGCCACTACTGACACAAGAAAAAAAGATCAGCATCAGAGAAATCGAATCAAGAATTAAAGGTAAAATTTTAACTAATGTAGAAAATCAAAATATCTCCGGCGCTACTATCAATATTGAAGTTCAGATAATATGAATAATGTTACATTTGTCATATTATTTTTCTAAGATAGCAGTTACTAAAGACAGGGCAGTCAGTGGTGCAGTAATCGCTCTGAGAATTCGTTTTCCCAAAGATACTGGTTGAAAATTATGGGAGAGCGCCTTGGTAATTTCTTCCTCTGTCCAACCTCCTTCTGTCCCCGTTGCGATGACAATAGTTTGTTGAGTAAGATTCTGCAAACAAGTTATCAGGGGAACTGTAATTCCTCGTGCGACGCAAATATAGCGATCGCTGTTAGCAGGAATTAGGTTGATAATAGCATCGTTAAAAGTAACAGGAGCTATGATCTGGGGGACAATTTGTCTTTCTGACTGTTCAGCTGCTTCAGTGACAATTTTACGCCAACGTTCTACTTTATTCTTACTAGGTTTGAGAATAGTGCGATCGCTTAAAACTGGAATAAAACAGTTAACTCCCAATTCTGTGCCACAACGGATTATTTGTTCATAACCATTGCCCTTTGGTAAGGCAGTAATTAGGATAATATTAACTGATAATTCAGTCTTAAGGTCAATTAACTCTAGCAATTGTGCTTTTTCTGCTGTTATCTGGGCTAACCAAGACTTTCCTTGTCCATCCATCGCCATAAAGCGATCGCCTTCTCCTAATCTGAGAACTCTTTTTAGATAATGTTGTTGTTCCTTGCTCAAATTAATACAATCTTCTTGTCGTTGTGAAAGAGAAAATACTAAGCGAGATAGATGTTTGGACATGGGGAAAAAAGAAACAAGGAAAGACGAAAGAGCAACAAGGAATAATATATATAAGGTAGGCAACTTTTAATTTCAACTCTACTAAATTACTTGAAGATTGATGTTACCCACCTTACAAAGTTTGACATAAGTGCTAAAAAGTCAGGAGTTAGTAGTCAGAATTATGAGTAAATTTAATATTTTGAGACATCTTAAACAAAAATCTGTAATTTTAAGTTTAATTGCGATTTATACAATATTTCTAGCTGGTTGCAATCCTCTTCTTAGCGAAGCAAATAAAAATAAAGTTCCCCAGTTAGTACAATCAATCCTCGAAGATCCTAAAACTTTTAATCCTGTAATCTCTCAAGATGCCACCAGTAGTAGTGTCGGTTCTATGATCTTTGATGGTTTAGTAACGGAAAATCCCCTGACAGGAGAAACTGAACCTGCTTTAGCAGAATCTTGGACGGTCTCTGAAGACAAATTAAAAGTAATTTTTACTCTGAGGAAAAATTTAAAATGGTCTGACGGGGAACCAATAACAGCAGATGATGTTGTATTTAGTTTTAATCAATTGTATTTTAATGAAGAAATTCCCACTAGTGCTAAAGATACCTTACGGATTGGTCAAAGTCAAAAATTACCTACAGTAAAAAAATTAAATGACTTACAAATAGAATTTACTTTGCCAGAACCTTTTGCCCCATTTTTTAGCAGTGTTGGACAAGGAATATTACCAGAACATATTCTCCGAAAAACTGTAGAAAATAGGAACCAAGATGGTAATCTAATTTTTCTTTCTACTTGGGCAGTAGATACCCCACCTTCAGAAATTATTGCTAGCAGTGCTTACAAGCTCAAAGAATATACAACTAATCAAAGAATTATTTTTGAAGCCAATCCTAACTATTGGAAAAAAGGAGCTAACGGAGAAACTTTGCCCCATATACAAAAAGTTGTTTGGGAAATTGTCGAATCTCAGGATACTTCTTTATTACAATTTCGTTCTGGTGGTTTAGATTCTATTGGCGTATCTCCTGAATATTTTTCTCTATTAAAAAAAGAAGAAGAACGGGGAGATTACACGATTCATAATGGCGGCGCACAATATGGCACAGTTTATATTAGTTTTAATCTCAATCAAGGATCTAGAAATGGTAAGCCTTTAGTTAATCCTATCAAGTCAAAATGGTTTAATAATGTTAAATTCCGCCAAGCTGTGGCTTATGGGTTAGATCGCCAACGCATGATTAATAATATTTATCGAGGCTTAGGTGAACCCCAAACTTCTCCTATTTCGGTACAATCTCCTTTTTATTATGATGGCTTACAAGGTTATGAATATAATCCAGAAAAAGCTAAAAAATTATTAATTTCTGCTGGATTTACTTATAATGACCAAGGGCAACTATTCGATCAAGATGGTAATCGAGTTAGTTTTGTTCTTAATACTAATGCTGGTAATAAGACTAGAGAATCGATGGGTTCACAAATCAAGGAAGATTTGAGAAAAATTGGCATTCAAGTAGACTTTAAACCTTTGGCTTTTAACGTCTTAGTAAACAATTTAAGTAACTCCCTAGAATGGGAATGCATTCTCCTAGGGTTAACAGGAGGAAATGAACCCAATGGGGGAGCTAATATTTGGTTTACTGATGGTAATTTACATATGTTTAATCAAGATGCAGGGCCAGGACAAACTCCTCTTGAGGGTAGAGTTATTGCTCCCTGGGAAGAAGAAATTGCTCAATTATTTATTGATGGGGCAAGAGAATTAGATTTCGAAAAACGTAAAGCAATCTACGCAGAAATTCAAACCTTAGTCGAAGAAAAAGTTCCCTTTATCTATTTGGTTAATCCCCTGGCCTTAAGTGCAGTTAGAAATAGAGTACAACCAATTGAGTTTTCTGCATTAGGAGGAGCTTTTTGGAATTTAGAAGAATTAAAAATTACTGAATGAATAATCATAAATAAAATTTTATAAATTGTAAATAACTCATTTGAAACACAGTATGGAAATAATGAAAATGGGGGACAAATGCCAAAAATTATTTCCTTAATTCCTATGGCAGAACTCACGAGCTAGATAATGTTTTTGTTACAGATGGAATTTTCTTTTTCTCGGCTGGAGCAGTCAACCCAACTCTTATTGCCCAAATACTAAGAGTTGCAGACTATATAACAAATCAAGTTCTTTGCGGTTGGGCAAATAGCTATTAGCTAGTTTAATATCAGGAAATTGATCGCTTTCTTTTTTAACGAGAAATTAATTGATGGTAGAAAAGCATAAATTATTAGTAGAAAAAGCTAAGATAATCTTAAACAATAATTGGCTGGGTAAATCTACAAAACCTGCTCCTGATCTTTATCCTCATCAGTGGAATTGGGATTCTGGTTTTATTGCCATAGGCTACTCTGGTTATAATCAAGAACGAGCGCAGCAGGAGCTTTCAACTCTTTTTAAAGCTCAGTGGAAAAATGGGATGCTGCCACAAATAGTTTTTAATTCAGAAGCATTGGGGGGATATTTTCCTGAACCAGATTTTTGGCAATGCGAACGTTCGCCTCATTATCCCGATGGGGTACTTACTTCTGGTATTACTATGCCGCCTGTTCATGGCATAGCTGCCCTTCATATCTATCAATATGCCACTAACAAAGATTTAGCATTAGAGTGGCTTGATGATATGTATCCCCGCATCTACTCTTTGCACGAATATTTTTATCGAGAGCGAGATCCCAACAATGAAGGACTAGTATATATCAGGCATCCCTGGGAATCGGGTTTAGATAATTCACCTACTTGGGATATACCTTTAAAAGCTATTGTGATCGACAAAAACAAACTGCCTGAATACGAAAGAAAGGATTTAAAAAAGGGTGTACCACAGTCCCAGCGTCCCAGCGATGATGATTATGATCGCTATGTTTTCTTGGTAGATCTTTTCCGAAGATTGCGATATGAAGAAAATGCAATCTATCAGGAATGTCCTTTTTTGATTCAAGATCCTCTCTTCAATAGCATACTTTCCAAAGCAAACGAAGATCTTGCTAAGATTGGACACATTTTAGGGAAAGATACTACCCAACTGGAAGAGTGGCACGAACAAACAAACAGGTCGCTACGAAAGAAGATGTGGCATGAACACCATGGTGCATTTGATGCATTTGATTTACTGACCGGAAAACGTATTGAGACTTTAACTGCATCAGGTTTCTTACCTTTGTTATGTGGCGCTCCAACCAAAGAAAATGCTCAATCTATATATCATTTTCTTGAATCCAATAGTTTTTGTCCAATGCATAACCATTCATGCTTCTCTATTCCTAACTATGACCTTCAAGGAGAGTATCTCGATCCAAAAAACTACTGGCGCGGTCCTGTTTGGATTAATACCAATTGGCTTCTTATGAAAGGATTAGAGCGTTATGGCTTTAAGGAGAAAGCGGAGTCAGTGCGAGAGGACATCATTGAACTAGTCAAAAGATGGGGATTTCATGAATATTTCGATCCTTACCGAGGCACTGGTTATGGCACTGATAATTTTTCTTGGACTGCCGCTCTTTTCATCGATTCACTAATTGAATAAATTAAGCATTTAAAAATGTTGTTAAATATAGCGTTTCCGAACCTGAGAAACGCTATTCATACAATGATTTAATTATTTTAATTAAACGAACTGAAATGATCAGAATTATGATCTATTTCAACAGACTTTACTTTGAAGCATGATTTTTTCTAGTGTAGAAAAAATTCCTTCTCGGCTGCTAAAATTTTCCAGTCTCTCAGTAAGATGACCATTTTCAAAAAGTAACAGAGTCGGCAAATTTCTTAGACGATAAGTATTCGCTAGTCTAAAGTTTTCATCTGCGTTAATCATTACTATTTTAACTGGTCTTTCTTGTTTTGCTTGTAATTGATTTAGTATAGGATTGATCATCCGACACAAACCACACCAAGGAGCAGAAAAATGAACTAAAACAGGTTCAGAAGAGTTCAAAACTTCTTTATTAAAGGTTTTATCGCTGACTATGCGGAACATAGAATCAGATTTATCAGATTTATTGAAGGACATATTTTATATATTTGAAATTATGCTACATCCCAATCGGGATCAAGAAAACAATATTTATATATATTAAAATTACCATGATACTTCGCTAGTTATACTCATTAGCCAAGGATGTCCCCACCACAAGAGAAAGACGAAGCCTAAAACCCCGGCATAAGCTGGGCGCAAAAATTCTTGTAACTTTAAAGTTTGTCTGCCATCAAAAACTGCGACAAAGGGAATGACAGAAGTTCTTTGTTTAACTTTTGTAAATGCTGCTCCATATTTCTGTTGTAATCTGCGATCGCCATGCCAGACTGCAAATAAATGATGAGCGATTAAGCCGAGGGAAGTTACCACAGTAAAACTGGTGCCAATCCAGAGAGTATGGGCTAGACACCAAATAACTTGTCCTACCATTTGAGGATGGCGGGAAATGCGGATAATTCCCGTTTCGTAGAGATGGACTTGGGGTTTAGCAACTGCAGCAATTTCTAGAAGGTTAAAAGTAGCTGGATAGAGAAAAATAAAGGAAATCAGAGAAAGAGTCCATACCAGAGGTTTAATACCAGTTATTCCTTGGACTTGCCATAATTGAAGGCCATCATAACGATGATTGATAAAATAAATAATTAAAATCGTCGCAAAGGGAATACTGACTAAGGCAAATAACACGCGGTAAAGTCTGGCTCCAATTTTGCTTTCTCCCCAAGGACGCAACGCCGCTAAACCACTATGGGCGATCGCAAATCCTAATAATAAGCCCAAAATAATCCAGTGACTAGATGTTAGCCAGCTCAGTTCTGTCATAGAAAGATACAAATATATTAAATTTACTAAACTTAATATTAAATGATCGGGGATCGAATTTTAAACTTATAACATAAAGTACTTTAATAGCTTAAATATTGGCAAACATACTGACAACGCTACCGACAAAGGCCAGAATTAGTCCAATTAAGACACTGCGGTTAATAAACTCTTGATTGGCAATTCTCTTGTCTAATTGCTCCACTTTGGTGTCCAAAGTAGTTATTTGACCAGAAAGTTTTTCGTCTAAAACTTTTATATCTCCTCTCACTTCAGTTAATTCAATTTTTAAATCAGAAATGTCATCTTTGACATCTGACATCTTTTTTAATATTTCTTTTTGGTCGCTTTTGATCTCTTGAAGAATTTCAGCAAGATCTATTTCAACTGTGGGATTAGCCATGGGAATTTTTTCTGATCTTATTTCTTTGAATATTTAGAATATTCTTATATTGCTTATATTCTATAATTACTTTGCTATGCAAACTCCGCTATCATAAGCTTTTTAAGGCACTGAATTTTCTCTTGGTAATTGCTCAATGGCAGATAATTTCAATTTAACTAACTCCTATGCGATCGACTTTGGTACCAGTAATACCGTAATTACCCGTTGGAATGGAGTCGCCAAAACCGCAGAAACGATCGCGTTTCCTCATTTCTCCCAAAAAATTCCCAATTCTCCCCCCGTAATCCCCAGCTTAGTTTACGTCAAAGATGCCAGGGCACCACAGGTTCTGATCGGACAGCAAATACGTGATCGCGGATTGGATTTAGCTAAAGATAATCGGTTTTTCCGTAGCTTTAAACGGGGCATTGGTGCGGATATTCAGGGTTTTCTCCCGCAGTTAGACCAAACAGAGATTACTTTTGAGCAAATAGGAGAATGGTTTCTCAAGGAGTTGATTAGCAAGTCACAAACTGATGCCGGGGGGAACTTGGAATCTTTGGTGGTGACAGTACCTGTTGATAGTTTTGATACCTATCGTTTATGGTTAACCGAGATCTGTCACTCTCTGGCGATCGAGCAAATTCGGATTTTAGATGAACCCACCGCTGCCGCTTTAGGTTATGGAGCAGCAGATCAAGATCTATTGTTAGTGGTAGATTTTGGCGGCGGAACTATCGATCTATCTTTGATTCAATTATCAGAAAATACTAGCCAAAACCAAGGTTTTATTCTGAAATGGGGACAAAAAGTTTTAGGGGAAAATACGGCTCAGAAAAAGCAAACCGCAAGGGTAATTGCTAAAGCTGGTCAAAATCTGGGAGGCTCCGATATTGACAATTGGTTAGTTGATTATTTCGCTACACAACAAGGTTTAGCCAAGTCTGCAGTAACGACAAGATTAGCCGAACGCCTCAAAATTAAATTATCTTCCCAAACTGAAGCAACCGAAGTATATTTTAACGACGAGACTTTAGAAAGCTATGCTCTCAAACTAGATCGCAATAGTTTTGAAGCAATTCTCGAACAACAAGATTTTTTTACACGACTCGATGAATTAATGGCTCAGGTTTTACAACGAGCTAGACGCAATGGGATCGAAGTCGAAGATATTAATACAGTGTTGCTAGTAGGCGGTACAGTGCAAATTCCTGCGGTGCAAACCTGGGTAGCCAAATACTTTGAACCTACGAAAATACGTTGCGATCGCCCCTTGACAGCGATCGCCGAAGGTGCTTTACAAGTCGCCAAAGGAATCGAAGTTAAAGATTTCTTGTATCACAGTTATGGCATCCGTTACTGGAATCGTCGGGACAAGCGCCATAATTGGCATTCGATTATCAAAAGTGGACAACCCTACCCCATGGCACAACCGGTAAAGTTAGTCTTGGGCGCTTCAGTTGAGAATCAACCCAGTATCGAGCTGATCCTAGGAGAATTGGCAACGGAAACGGGAGGCAGAGAAGTTTATTTTGATGGCGATCGCTTAGTAACCCGTTCTTTAGGAGATCAGACTCTTAACGTGAAACCGCTTAACGATCAAGATGGGGCGCGAACCTTAGCAATCCTAAATCCGCCAGGAAATCCTGGTCGCGATCGTATTGAGCTTTTATTTTCCGTAGATGAGCAATGTTGTTTGCGGGTTACAGTTCAAGATTTACTAACCCAGGAAACCTTACTTGATAATCAGATCGTGGGGCAATTGAAGTGAACTCGGAAAAACAGCCATCTTGTAATTAGCTACTTGTCCTCAAATGGAGATTAGCCTATAAGCAAAAAATACAAAGGATTGGTGACACAGGTATCAACAATCCCCATGAATGTATTTACTGTGTTTTGCACTTAAGTTACTACAATTAAGCAGTTGCTTGAGTTGCATCCATAGTTAACTGTTCAAGGCTAGGTAATTCCAAGCAATAGCCAGCACCATAAACAGTTTTTATATAGCGAGGATGGCGGGGATCTGGCTCTAACTTAGTACGAAGATGACGAATATGAACCCTAATGGTTTCGATATCATCGTCGGGATCGTAACCCCATACCTCCTTGAGAATTTCACTAGGAGCGACAGTTTGTCCATGACGCTGTAACAAACAGTGCAGTAATTCAAATTCCAAATGGGTAAGTTTAACCGTCTTCTGGAACCAGATAGCTTCAAAACGCTCAGGAATCAGAGTTAAAGGACCATAATTGAGGATTTCTGAATGTTTCGCTGCTTGGGGAATGCGATCAGTTCGCCTCAATAAAGCTCTTACTCTAGCGAGCATTTCTTCAACTTCAAAAGGTTTAGTCAGATAGTCATCAGCCCCAGCATTGAAGCCTTCGACTTTATCTTGGGTTTGACCTAAAGCTGTCAACATCAAGACTGGAATATCGGAGGTACGATCATCACGGCGTAGTCTTTGACAAACAGTAAAACCATCAACTTTAGGAAGCATCAGGTCTAACATTACCAGATCTGGCTGTAACTGTACTGCTAAAGCCTGACCCTTGATACCATCTTCAGCTTGATTGACATCATAACCCGCCATCTCTAAGTTGATAGAGACCAACTCAGAAATTGCAGGGTCATCATCTATTACGAGTATTCGAGGCATCTGTATATTTTTATAATTATGTTGATTTAGTAAAAGGTAAGCTCAAAAAATTGAGATAATGGTACATAATCCTGTTAATGATTATAAGCACGATTGCTCATAATGGTGGCAGTTGATCGATCAATATTCATCAATAGAACAATTTGTAACGAAAAAACTAATAATCACTTACAGTAATCCTTGGTTAACTAGAGTTGTCAATGACTTGCCAATCAAGATTAGTTAATGGTTACCGAGTATTTCCCAGTCTTTAGATATGTTTTAAGAATGGGTAATATTAAGAAAAATTATCAACCGGGGTTGAAGGGGAAAATTTTTAGACAAGAAAGCTAGAACACTAGATAAATAGTCAAAATATACTAAAAATTAAACTAAAAATTTTAGTTTTATCAATTAAAGCTTAATAACAGCGCTTACTGTATAACTATAAATCAGTAACCTAATAACTTATGTAAAAAGTTGTTACTGTCTACAGTGAACTATGTAAAAATTCTTAATGAAAATTTGTATTGAATCAGTTTACTCTAGCCAAATAGGCGTAGATTCGGTCTGTAATCAAAACTACCCATATTCTCTTGTTTATTGATCGATAGTTAATTATTAAAAGCAGGAAATTTAGCATGAGCGTTAATTTAGCAACTATGTTGCGTGAAGGGACTAAAAAGTCCCATACAATGGCAGAAAATGTTGGTTTTGTGAAATGTTTCCTTAAAGGAGTAGTAGAACCAAAATCCTATCGCAAACTAGTGGCGAACCTTTATTTTGTTTACTCGGCGATGGAAGAAGAAATGGAGAAGCTTAAAGACCATCCTGTACTTTCTCACATCTACTATCCTGAGTTAAATCGCAAACAAAGCTTAGAGCAAGATTTGCAGTATTACTTTGGCGCTCATTGGAAAAAAGAAGCTATTCTTTCCGAAGCTGGAGAAGAATATGTGGCACGAATTAGAGAAATTGCCAAGACTCAGCCAGAACTTTTGGTAGCTCATTCCTACACTCGCTATCTAGGAGATCTTTCTGGTGGACAAATTCTGAAAAAAATCTCGCAACGAGCAATGAATCTTTCTGATGGAGAAGGTACTGCTTTTTATGAGTTTGCCGATATTCCTGATGAGAAAGAATTTAAAAATAAATATCGTCAAGCTATGGATGAACTTCCTGTAGATATGGCGACAGCAGAACAAATTGTTGATGAAGCCAACGATGCTTTTGGCATGAACATGAAATTGTTCCAAGAACTTGAAGGTAACTTGATTAAAGCGATCGGTACTATGTTATTTAACACCTTAACTCGCCGTCGTACTCGCGGCAGCACAGAAACTGAATTAGCTACTTAATGATTTTGTCGATTGTTGCTGATTAACAATTAGCCAAAATTCCCTCACAATTCCAGATCCAAGATCAAAGCAATCCTAGAAACTAGGTTACAGTCCAAGATAGAAGATTGTTATTTAGTTTTTAGGGTTGCAAATTATTTATTTAAAGCATCAAAGATTCTTACACGGTAGTTTGATTAAGTGATAAACCTGAAAAAATCCAGCTAGAAGCTGGATAGAAAATTAGGAGAACAATACTGCTCTATAGTTATTTACTAAAGTGTGTATACTAAAATGCGAGAAACTTACCTATGATAATAATCAATCTTCATTAGCAATTAATCAGAATAAATACGGATCTTTTGTGCTCCTTGTCAAAAATCTTCAGTAATAACACAGATATTCTTGGGGTTTAGCTAGATATCTAATGTTTTGAAAGCTTTAATTTAAAAATTTAGTTTAACATTCTGTTGCTTGCCGTTATTTTGCTCAACCAAGCTCCTGATGCATTTCGAGTCCATTCAAAATCGCTTTGAGTCCCCGCACATAGTCAGTATCAAATTCTTTGCTAAATTCTTGAATTGTTTGATCCATATGTAAAAAGGATAGACTCTGCCAATGGTTAGCTAATAGCTATTAGCTAACCGCTTGACTTAAAGATATTTCTTGAGGAATATTTTTAGTTTGGCTTTTGTGGCGGCAGGTGCTTTATCTAGAGGGGTCAAGATTGCGTATTGCAACGCAGCATGAGCAATCGATTCAGGAGGATCAGTACTGATTCTTTTAACGGTCTCTTGAATCGCTTTTTGGGCATTGATAGCATTATGTCTTAAATTATCGATAATCATCTCGACTGTGACACTATCATGTTCAGGATGCCAACAGTCATAATCCGTGACAAGAGCCAGAGTTGCATAGGCAATTTCTGCTTCTCTAGCTAATTTCGCTTCTGTTAAATTAGTCATACCAATCACAGTTGCATCCCAACTACGATAGAGATTGGATTCAGCTTTAGTAGAAAAAGCTGGTCCCTCCATGCAAACATATGTACCACCGCGATGGAGGTGAGCATCGGGAATATTGAGAGACTCGATCGCATCTGCCACAATGTTAGCTAGTTGAGGGCAAACAGGGTCGCCAAAGGCAATATGAGCTACTATACCATCACCGAAAAAAGTAGCAAGGCGATTTTTGGTGCGATCGATAAATTGATCTGGAATGACAATATCTAAAGGTTTGACTTCTGCTTTGAGAGAGCCAACAGCGGAAGCAGAAATAATATATTCTACCCCTAGCTGTTTCATCGCATGAATATTGGCACGAAAGGGTAATTCAGAGGGAAGTAGATGATGATCTCTGCCATGACGAGCTAAAAATGCCACGGTAGTATCTTCTAATGTCCCGACAATTAACGCATCTGAAGGAGAGCCAAAAGGGGTATCTAGCTTAACTTCTTTGGCATTCTTCAACGCATCCATTTTATACAAACCGCTACCACCAATGATGCCAATTTTTGCCTCTACCATCAACTAGTTTTACTCCAAATATTGCTTCGTCTTTTTGATTCTAATATCGCTTGTGATTAGCAGATTGAAAGAAAAACCAAAATAATTGTAGTATTTTATAGTCTGGGGCTAGTTGCGATATATTTCTATGCGATCGCGTCCTTGTGATTTCGCTAGGTACAATGCTCGATCCGCCGCTGCAATCAAGGTTGAAGTCTCAGAATTAAATGTGGGAATCGCACTGGCAACACCTAAACTAATCGTTAGGCGATCGCTTATTGCGGAAGCAGCATGGGGAATCTTTAATGCTGTAATCTCAGAGTGAATATTCTCGGCGACTTTCTTCGCTCCGGCAAGATTAACATCGGGCAAGATCACGATAAATTCTTCTCCACCATAGCGTGCTACCAAATCTTTAGAACGTTTAATTGAATATTTAATGGCTTGAGCCACTTCTTTTAAGCAGCGATCGCCTTGGAGATGACCATAGGTATCGTTATAAGCCTTAAAGTAGTCTATATCAATCATCATTATGGATATAGAGATCTGATTTCTGATCGCATTTCCCCATTCTTGCTTCAGGAAATCTTCCAAGCGATAGCGGTTAGCAATCCCTGTTACCCGATCTGTAGTGGCAAGTAAAAATAGCTTTTTGAGTTCCTGATTTTGATGTTCTAGTTGAAAAGTAAAATTTTTGACTTGTCTTTCTAATTGCTGATTTATTTTTTGTAAACGCTCTCCAATTTGATATATTTTTTCGAGATAATGCATCCGCTCAATAGCATAATTAATCGAACGAATTAAGATATCTGTCGTTACCTGTTCTTTGACTAGATAATCTTGTGCGCCTTGTCTCACAGCTTCTAGAGCCAGAATCTCGTCTTTAAAACCAGTTAATAATACGATTGGTAAATTCGGAACTATTTTTTTTAAGGTTAAAAAGGTATCTAATCCTCGACTATCGGGCAAACTAAGATCGAGCAAAATAATATTAAAAGATTCTTGATGCAAACATTTAACAGCTTTGTCGAGTCTTTTGACATGAGTTAAATTGAACTTAATTTCCTCAGCATGGACTAATTTTTCTCTCAGCAAGTAAGCATCTCTTTGATTATCTTCAACTAAAAGAGTTTTAATCTGCTTTTGCTTGATATTAGACATTTATAACTTAAGTGGATGCTTCCCAAAATGAAATTGATATCTTCTCTGCTGATATATTGCTCAGCTATTCGCAAATTGAAACTCTATAAGCTTGATTAACTGTTAGAAGTAGTCGCAGAGTTAAATCAAAAAATTGACAGACCAGTAGCTTTAGTTCCTACTGCTGAATCTATAAAAATTTTACCGCTATGAAGTTGCATAATTTTGTGACAAATTGCTAATTTAAACCGTGTCTAGATACAAAATGGCCATATATCAATTGTGATCTGGATTTTAGTTCGCAAATAATCTTTCTGTAACTTGTTTTAGTACTTGTAAGCTTTGGAGACTTCCGGTAATTAGTCTGATTGCTGCTCTGGGTTGCCGCAACATTGACCTGATCATGGGGATAGTTTGTAATTCACCATTTTGATTAATAGCATGATTTAAATCAGGAAGATCCCAGTGAAGATCGTCACTTACTACTCTTAAGATCGCTACCGATATGCCCTGAGATTGTAATGTTTGTAAATAAGCAAATCCTTCCATGTCAACTACGGTAGCGGGGTAGATTTTAGCTAGGGATTCTTTTTCCTTTGTAGAATTAATAATGCGATCGCTTGTTAAGGCGGCGACTAAGGAGATATTGGAGTTTAACTGGTGTTTGATAGTTTCGGTTAGGGCTTCATCTGTCGCTAGAGATAAATTGTCTTTGATACAGGCTTGATATAATACGATATCGCCAATGGAATATTGACGTGACAAACTACCACAAAGCCCCATAATTAAAACTTTTTGGGGTTTATAATTATCAAAAAATTGTTTGTTTCCCCATATTTTATCCCTATTCTTTTCTCCGATAGTAATTGGAATGATTTTCGGAATATTGGCGGATTTAGTAGCAATATTAATTTTCTTAATTCCTTGTTGAACGGCTCGATATTCTGCTCCTTGAACAACTAAAATACTGTCTATAAAATTATTCATGTTTGTATTTTTTTTTAATGATATAAGGAACCTGCACTAAAAGAGAGAACGAAAATTTTCTCATATCATTATTATATTTTAGATGGCTAGTTATTTAATCAAGAAGCTATCCTTAAATTTATTCAATTTTGCGGGCTAAAAATCTTAATTACTCAGTTATTAAGGGTTAAATGTTCTTGCTACCACTCTGGCTGGTTGTGATTACTTGGGACAGAAAGCTGCTCTCGTCTCCTCAATCTTGTGAACCTGACTTTCTACATCAAGAAAAAACTAACTTGGTTTGAGAGGGAACAGATATTATAACACTTAAAAATAGCAAAAGTCCGTAGTTTTACTGAGGTCAGTATTTTATGAATATATTAAATTAATAGACGAAATTTTCTAACTTTAAATATTTAGATATTCTTACTGAACTTATATTTTTTACTATTAAATTTTTATGTTTCAAAATATTTATTATTGTGCCTTCTTGTGCGAGCAAATATAGAAGAGGAATCTCATGAATAATACTATGATGAAATCTGATCATGTTAGTCTTCCTGATTATGAAGCAGGCTTTTCTTTGTCAGATTTCAAGCAGATAATCTATCGTAGATGGAAACCAGCTTTGACTGTGGGAATTATTACTTTTGGTGCCGTCTTAATCCCCAATTTATTAGCTACTCCTCAATTTCGTTCAGAAGCTAGTCTCCTATTGAATAGCCCTCAAAATAGCCAGAGTGCAGAAGTTGCCCTCAATCCCCTCAATTCTAGAGCTGTATCAAGTTTTTTTAGCCTCAAAGATTTATCCACAGATGTTTTGGTTTTGAGAAGTTATTCTCTAATTAATAAGGCACTAGAAAAATATCCAAAAACTTTCGGTGATTTATCAGCTATTGAAGTTAGAGAAAACCTATTTATCTTGCCAGCTTTAGTCGATGAAATGCCTACAGATATTTTGACTATATCCTTCGTTGACTCCAATCCAGCCAAAGCTAAAGCGGTTTTAGATGCTTTAAGTGAAGTATATGTAGAGTATAGTCTGGAAAGACAGAGATCTCAGGCTATTAATGCGATTAAATTTATTGATGAACAATTACCTCAGTCCGAGAAAGAATTAAATGAAGCATCTTCTGAGATTCGCAATTTTCGTCAGAAAAATAATTTAGTTAGTCCCGATGAATATGCTGGTCGAGTTGCTGATTTTAGGCAGTCTTTAGAAGAAGAATTAAAGCAAGTAAAAATTGCTTTTAATGTGGCTAAAACTAAATATCAGGCGATATCTGATCAATTAATTGAACTCGGTCAAGATCCTGAAACTATCGTGGCGTCTTCAGTATTAGGTCAAGATGGTGTTTACCAATCTTTGGCTAGTCAGCTTAAAGATTTAGAAACTCAATATACTTTGGGAAGTGTTGAATTTAACGATAACTATCCTCCCATGCGAAGTCTAAAATTTAAAAGGGAGGAATTGCGTAATTTACTAAGAGAAAGATCAACTCAAATTTTAGGTGATAGTATTTCTCCCGCTATTCTTGATAAAGTACTAGTTTCTTATACTCAGACTAATATCTTAGCAACAGGAGATTCTGGCACCCAGGTATCTGCCTCAGGATCAACCATCCAAAAACTAGCCGAACAACTCTTAATAATTCAAACTGAATATAATAGTTTGCAAAGTCAATTAACAGGGATTCTCACAGCGAAAGAGCAAGTAGAAGTTGACTTTCAAAGACTTCCCCAATTACAAGAGATTTACACTCAACTGCAACGAGATTTTGAAATAAAATCTCAAGCTGTTAATTATCTCTTACAGAGAAAACAAGAATTGCAAATAGCAGCAGCAGAAGAAATTGCTCCTTGGCAAATTCTTGACAAACCGTATCTTCCTGTTGAACCGGCATCTCCTAATTTGCAGAGATCTTTAGCAATGGCTATCGCAGCTGGGGGATTCTTGGGATTTATTGCGGCATGGTTATTACATAAACTAGACAATAACATCAAGCTTGTAGAAGAAGTTAAACAAATTACTCGTTTGCCACTTTTAGGTGCTGTTCCTCAAGTTAACCATCCGCGAATGATTATTGAGGATGAATCGATTAAGAAATCCTATAGCTACAGATATTCTTCTTTCACCGAGTCCTTAAGAGCGATCGCGATGAATGTCAGCTACACCTTAGTTGATACTGAAAAGATCAAGTCCATAGTTACGACATCTTCTACTTCTTCGGAAGGAAAAACCACTGTTACTTATAACTTAGCTCTGGCACTGACCGAGTTGGGGGCAAGAATCCTAGTAGTTGATGCCGATTTACGTAAACCTAAAATGCATAGAATAAGTAAGATTGCCAATGAAAAAGGTCTTAGTGAAATTATTGCCGATAATGAGCAGTCTTGGACTGAGGTTATTCAAAGTCATACCCCTAATTTAGATATTATTACTGCTGGAGCTAATGTTGCTAACCCAATTGCCCTTTTGCGATCTCAAAGAATGAGTCATTTAATCGAAGAATGGGAAGAACATTATGACTATGTTCTCATTGATACTCCTCCCTTAGGAATTATGGCAGACGCTCAAAGTCTAGTACCTCAAGTTGATGCCGTTATGTTAGTAACAGGAATTAATCGAGTCAGTCAAAAGGCGATTAGCAATACTCTAGAAATTATTGCAGGTAGTAATTGCAACTTAATTGGATTTGTTGCCAATATGGTAGAAAAAGACCTCGATTACTACTCCTATTCTTATTATTCTCACTATTATAATCAGCCTTCTAATGAAAGTAATGGCAATGGTCATGAAGAGAACGGCAAAATCAACAGTATAATACAGCAATTTCGACGCCATTAAATTTTACTAGTTCACAAACACCAATTGGGTGACAAACATCAATTCTGATCTCCAAAGATATTCAACAATTATTATTCGCGATTCACAATCAAGCACATTTAACCAATGAATAATGATTCAGCAAAAATTAATTTAATTTATATTGCTAGTACAGGAAGAAGTGGTTCGACACTTTTAGATATGCTTTTGGGTTCTCATTCTCAAATTGCTACCGCTGGAGAAATTCAAATTCTGCCTCATGAAATGATAAAGAATGGTGTTAATCAACCTTGTGGATGTGGTCAAACCGTTGCTGAATGTCCTTTTTGGCATCAAGTAATTGAGCAAGTTCAGCCTCTAGCTAAGCCTCAACCTCAAATTCATTATTTTCGTGAACAACATAACACGTCTCACACCTTAAGATATAAACATTTACTAGAGTTCCATTACAAAAATATCCTAGAATCTCAACAAGATGTAATTGATATTTATGGCAAAAATAACTATCAACTGTTTGAAAAATTTTTAGATATTACAGAACAGTTTACTCAAGTTAAACCCACTTGGATTGTTGATGCGTCAAAAGATCCTTATCGATTGCTTTGGCTAGTCAAATCTGATTTATTTAACATTAAAGTTTTGCATCTTGTCAAAAATCCCAAAGCTTTTGCTTATTCAATGACTAGAAGAATTTTAAATAACGAAAATTATCATGGTCAAGCATATAAATTGACAATTCAAAAAACTGTTTCATGGTTAATTCATAACTATCTCATTAGAAAAATAGCTCAAAATTATCTTAGTTCGTCAGACTATTTACTCGTCAATTACGAAAAGTTAGCCTCAGAGCCGCAAAAGACTTTTCAAGAAGTTTTAAATTTAATTGGCTGTCAATCTGAAAGTAATTTTGAGCAAGAGTTTAAAAGTAATACAATTCACACAATTGCTGGGAATCCGATGCGCTACAAACCCAGAAAAATTATCCTGGATGAAGCTTGGAAAAATTCATTTCCTTTCTGGTACCAAAAAACTGTAGATTTGATAGCTTATTTTAGTAAAGCTAAATATGGATACTAATGATCACCAAAAGTTAGGGACATGCCACAGAATAAGGACTTAAAAAAACGTATTCTTAGAGGAGTAGGAGCTAACGGATTTGGTCAGTTAGTAACGGTTCTCATTCAAGTGATAACAGTTCCTCTTTTTCTCAATTTTTGGGGAAAAGAATTATATGGGGAATGGCTAATAATTACTGCTACGCCAATGTTTCTGTCTATGAGTGATCTTGGCTTTACCATTGCAGCAGAAAACGAAATGACCATGAAAGTTGCCAAACGCGATCGCAAAGGAGCACTTGAAGTGTTTCAAAGTGTTTGGCTGATTTTACTAACTGTATCAATTATTGTTGTGGTTAGCATTTTTGCGTTTTTTAATTTAGTTGATACTAATAAGTTTTTATCCATATCCCAATTATCTAGTTCTGAATCAGCTTATATTATTTCTTTGGTATCTTTTTATGTTTTGTTAGGCATGCAAATAAGTTTGCTTGCAGGAGGATTTAGATGTGATGGCAACTATGCTTTAGGAGTTTGCTGTGTTAATTATCTGAGACTATTTGATTATTTAGTAGTTACCGTTGCTATCTACCTGGGAGCATATCCTTTAAATGTTGCTATCTGCTTCGTTGTAGCACGTTCTATCGGCGTATTATTGATGTACGCTTTATTAAAACAAAAAAGTCCTTGGATTAGCTATGGTTTTCAACATCAGAATTTAGCTACTGTAAGGAATTTAACTAAACCTGCTGTTGCTAGTATGGGTCTACCTTTAGTAAATGCCATGAGTAATCAGGGAATGGTTCTTATTATCGGTTCTTTATTAACACCGGTTGATGTTGTAGTTTTTTCCACATTAAGAACATTAAGTCGTCTGGCATTACAATTAATGAGAACAATTAGAGCTACTATATCACCAGAATTATCTACTGCTTATGCAGTCAAAGATATGGTTTTAGCTCGTAAATTACATCGTCGTTCTTGTCAAGTTTCTCTTTGGTTATCTTTAGTAGCAGTTATAGGATTAATATTTTTAGGAGACTTGATTATCAAAGTTTGGACAAAAAACACTATAGAAATGAAGTTTACCCTATTTTTGATTATGTTGTTGACTATAGTATTTAGCTCTTTTTGGTATACGAGCTTTGCTGTTTTAACTTCAACCAATCAACATCATAAAATAGTTCCAAAGTATTTGTTTGTTACTGTATTTTATTTATGTATATGTACAGTAATTGTTCCTTATTTGGGACTTAATTTTGCTGCCATATGTTTAATGTTTATTGAAATTACCATGTTGGTTCTGGTATTAAAAGAATCTTTAAATTTGCTAGATGAAAAATTGCAATTGTATTTGAAATCATTATTTGAATTCAATCAAATATTTAGTTTAGCTAAAAGGTAATACTTCATTTCATTTAATAATTACACTTTATATTTAATGATAATATGAATTTGTTATTAGCTTTTATTTTAATATCTTTGTACTTGCTTATTATATTGTGGGGCTTGGCAAAGAAAGAAAGAATTTATCAATATCCGTTTTTAGTTAATGTTTTTTCTTTGGTTTTCATAGGTCCTCAAATAGTCGCCTTGATTAACAGTCCAGGAATTTATGTAACTGATGAAGCTATTTTTCGCGTTCTATTAATGGGATGCTTTTGTGCCCTCGCATCTTGGTTTGGATATCAAATTACTATTCCTCAAAAATGGTTGCTTAAAAAGCCATTAAATTTGAATATTAATAAGCTAAATAATTGGGCTGTTATTTACTTAATAATTGGTATCGCCTTCAATTTTCTAATATTGTTTTTGCCAGAAGATGAAGGAATAAAAATTAATGGTCAATCATCTGGAATGATTACTATTTTAATTTTTATTATGCGAGGTTTTCTATATATTGGGTTTCCTCTTGTTTTAATGAAATCTCTTAAAAAGAAAACTATCTCTAACTTAATATTAATGGCTTTTGCCCTTTGTATTCCCTTTTATCATGCAATATTTTTGGGGAAACGTTCTAGTGCTTTTTTACTCATTATTAGTATTTGTCTCTCATTGTATTTTGTTCGACGATTATTACCATTGCGTTCAATAGCGATTGCAGCAATTATCTTTGCTTTAATCATGAATCTAAATATTAGGGAATATCGGAATATGTTGATCACTAAAGATTGGCAAAATATTAATAGCATAGAGTTTTTAGGAAATGCCAATAATTATTTATCTCAGGGCAAAATATTAGAGCTACGTAATGCAGCATTAATGATAGATTTAACAGCGAAAACTGGACGTCTTGGTTGGGGAACACTATATTGGGATCAATTAGTTTTTCGATTTGTACCTGGTCAGTTAATAGGAAGAGAGCTAAAAAAGAAATTTCAAATTAAAAAAAGTATTGAAGGTAATCATCTTTTAAATGCATACGGCTATCGTAAACCCTTGGGAACTACTCCCACTGGAATTGGAGAATCTTTTACTCAATTTGATTATTTTGGAGCTCTTTTATATGCATTTTCAGGAATTTTATGCAAATTGCTCTACTTAAGAGCCTTGACTTGGAAAACACCTTTAAGTCGTGTTTTGTACATTAGTGTTTTGCAAAATTCTGTTTTAGATACAGTAGTGGTTGGACATTCTTGGTTTTTCTGTGCCATATTTACTTTGATTATTTTTTGCTTACCGTTAATAATCTTATGTGGTCAAAGTAAATCTTCTTATTCTAATTTATTAAAAGTCTGAAAAAATATATGAAAATAGCTTTTTTGCATCCAGGATCACGACATAGTTATGCTATTCCTTATATCTACAATCAGAGTAATTTATTATTCAGAGTATATACTGATTTTTTAATTCCTAAAGGTGTAAGTAAACAAATATCAGGTTATGCTAATTTATTTGAATTAAAGAAATTTTCTCAATATTTACAATCCAGAACAAGCTATCAGCTAAGTGACATCTATTTTAAAACTTGTTATCTGGAAGGCTTACTAGAACTAGCTAAAAGAAGAACCAGTAAGAATCTTTATGAACGTCTTATTGCCCATACTCATTTAATTAATTCTTTAAGCAAATCTATGCTAGATGATACTAATAATTTTAATGTAATATATTCATTCCTTATGGGAAGTTTAGAAGGATTTAAAATGATGCAAAACAAAATTAAAATTTTAGATTTAATTCATCCACCTCATGAGTTTTTAATACCTCTTCTAGAAGCTGAATATCATAAATTTCCTCACTGGACTTCTGCTAAAGATTTTTATCAAAATAATGCTGATAATTTTTTGATACAGAGGGAAAAAGAAGAATTAGAATTAGCAGATATTGTTTTTGCACCTTCGGCAATCGTACAAAGTATTGCTGAAAAATTGATGCCTAAATATCATAATAAAATATATTTAAATCATTATCCAATTCCATCTTGGGTTGATAATTATACAACGAAGATAGATATAGCAAACAAACAGTTTTCTTCAAAAAAAGATCCTTTAAAAATATTATTTGTTGGTACTGTAAATTTGAGAAAAGGAGTTCAATACTTATTGCCTGCACTTAGATCGCTTAAAGGCATGAACTTTAAGGCTAAGATTGTTGGATCTATAAGAATTGCTACTAACAAAATTACAGAATATGAAGATATTTGCGAATTTACTGGATGTCTTAGTAAAAAGGAGTTAGCAGAGGCTTATAAGTGGGCTGATATTTTTATCTTTCCTTCTATCGCAGAGGGTTCTGCGGGAGTTATTTATGAAGCAATGAGCTTTGGATTACCTATTTTAACAACCATAGCTAGTGGTTCTGTTGTAAGAGATGGAGTGGATGGATTTGTTTTAAAAAAACCTGATTTTAATAGTATTGCAGCAAAGATAGAATTTTTTAATAGAAATAGAAATTTACTTAAAGAAATGTCTACTAAAGCTTATGAAAGAGTAAATGAGTTTTCTTGGACAAATAGTATTGATAAGTATAAAATTTTATTCAATCAAGCTACTGCTTCAATCAAGATTTCTTAATATAATTAAAAAGTATGAATATATTAGTCGTTACTTCACATGATATCCTTAATGATATTTCTGGAACTCCAAAACATATACTTAAGTTAGTTTCGGAATTTGCCAAAAGAAATCATAAAGTATTAGTACTTCATCTCAAGTATTGTGCAAATCAAAAATTAACTAAGTATGATTATCAATATGGAGTTTTCGTGTATGAAATTCCGCCAATTCAATGGTTTTTAGGTTCTCTTAAACTTATTAAAGATTTTGACGCACAAGTTTGTATAGCTTTTACTTATGGTGCAGCAGGTAGATTTTTGCCTGTTTTAAAAATTTACGAAATACCTTTATTGTATGAAGTTCATACCGTGTTTAAAAATGTACCTGTTACATCTATTATTCCTTATACATATGAACAATTAGAAAAAAAAGTTTGCAAGTATGCGCAGCATATGGTGGTTCTAGGAAATGAAGTAAAGAAAATGTATGTTAATCAGAGAAAATTGGATAAGGATAAAATATCTGTCATTTATCCTTCTGTAACTATTGATGAGTTTGTTGAAAATTTTCAGGCAGGCCGTTTTCATGAAAAGAAAACAGATACAATCAACGTAACATATTTAGGTAATCTAATTTTTGATAATAACGGAATTGATATTTTGCTTGATGCAGCAAAAATAGTTTGCTCTCGTTCTCAGAATATTAATTTTATCTTTGCAGGTCAGCCTTATGATTCAGAAAAAAAGTATCCCAAACAGTTATATGAATTGGGCGGCAGAGTCAAATTTGTCTATATCAACAATACATCTGAAGTCAAAGAAATTATGGATCAATCAGATATATTAGCTCATACTAGAAGATATTCTTTAGATAGCCTATCTGTTCAGAGTAAATTAGCGGTTTATATGGCTAATGGAAAACCCATTGTTGCTACTAATTTTGCTGATTACCAGTATCTCATACACGAAAGGCAATGTGGTTATGCGATAGAACCATATCCTGAGTTAATTGCACAAGGAATTCTCCAATTAAGTAATAGTATAGATTCTAGAATGATGATGGGTTTAAACAGTTTTAACACAGCTAAAAAATACTTTAATCTTAGCACTGCTGTTGATAGATATTTAACTATACTAAATTCAATTTCTAGAAAGAGTTAATAATTACAATTAGCCACAAAGAATATTGGTATGTAAAAAATAGTTTATCTGTACAAATTAATTTTGTAATTGCTCAACGGTAAACAATATTAGGAGATGTGTAATGAATCCTTATAGAAATGCTTTTTATCCCAGGCAATCTGAATGGCATGGCAATCAAGATCCTAGGAAACTTTTATCTGCTCACCAAATACGCTCTCGTTACTACAAATGGTACACAAAAAATTGGTTGCCAAAAGATAAATCAACTCCAATTTTAGATATAGGCTGCGGTTCAGGCCAGTTTACCTATTTTCTTAATAAAGAGGGATACAAGTCGACAACAGGAATTGACATAGATGCTCAACAAATTGAATTAGCTCAATCTTTAGGTTTAAATTGCCACTGTGCTGAAGTAGAAGAATATCTTAGAGATCAAATACAATCTTACGGGGTTATTTCTATGCTGGATATTTTAGAACATTTTACTTGGAAAGAATTGTATCCAATAATGGAATTAGTCAGAGAAAAGTTAACTATTGGTGGCAAAGTTATAGTAAGCGTTCCTAACGCTGCTAGTCCTCTGGGACTTTCAACCAGATATTCTGATATCACTCATGAAACTAGTTTTTCTCCAGCTTCATTATCAGAATTATTTTTCTGCCATGGAATGGAGGTTAGGTCTCTCCGTGATCCCTGGCCAGCACCGATTTCTGTTCGTCATAAAATTTTCCGTTCTATTGCCATGACTACACGTAAGCTAGAAGGATTACGCTTAAGACTTCTTGGTCTAAGTGTTCCTCAATACTGGTCTCCTGTCATTTGGGCTGTTGCAGAAAAAAAACCCTGACTATGAATGGTAAACAAAAAAACCTGATTTTCTTTTTAGATTGAAATTAATAAATAATTTAGTTTATGAGAGTATTAGTAGTCGTTCCTGGATTAGGCAATGTATATGGCGGACCTTCTAAAAGTGTAGTTGAACTCACTCAAGCTTTGGGACACAGGGGAATCAGTATTGATCTGGTAACAACTAACGCTAATGGTTCTAGTTCATTAGATGTTCCTCTCAATGCCTGGATTAAGAAAGAGTCTTATCGTCTGCAATACTTTCCCTATTGGGCAGTTAAAGATTATAAAATAAGTTTTTCTCTGACTAGATGGCTGTGGAATAATGTTAAAAATTACGATTTAGTTCATACTAATGCTATTTTTTCTTATGCCATCTTACCTGCTTATTGGGCTTGTCAAAAAGACCGAGTTCCTTACATAGTTACACCAAGAGGAATGTTGGAACCTTGGGCTTTATCTTATAAAGCCTGGAAAAAAAATTTTTATTATAGTTTGCTAGAAAAGCCAGCCCTAAATCGAGCCAATGCGATTCATATGTTAGCTTCGACAGAAGCTCAGCGCACAGAATCTCTGCAACTAAAAGCACCTGTAACAATTATTCCTAATGGAATTCAGCGTCAAGATTTTGACCCTTTAGTAATTGCCAAGCTTTTTTATCAGAAATTTCCTGAAATTAAAGATAAGAAACTGATCATTTTTCTAGGTAGAATAGATCCTAAAAAAGGTTTAGATTTATTGGCAAAAGCTTTTGGTCGTATACATAATCAATTTTCTCAAGCTCATTTGATAATTGCCGGTCCAGATAATATTGGATTTTTACAGACTGCTAAAAATTATTTTAGTGAAGCGGGTTGTTTAGATAAGGTCACTTTTACTGGACTATTAACAGGAGAATTAAAATATTCTGCTCTAGCTGCTGCTAGCATCTATGTTGCACCTTCCTATTCTGAAGGATTTAGTATCTCAGTTTTAGAAGGGATGGCATCTGGTTTACCTTGCGTTATGACTACTGGATGTAATTTTCCTGAAGCAGCGGAGGTAGCTCATGTAGTCGATATTAATCCAGAGGCAATAGCAGTAGCTTTAGGTAAATGTCTTGCTAATCCTCAAGAGGCTAAATTTATGGGAGAGAAAGCTCGACAAATGATTTTTGAACAATATACTTGGGATAGTATTGCTGCAAAGTTGATTGGTATATATCGTTCAATTATTAATCAACAGCCTTTATCTTCATATTCAGTCAATGGAGTAATTTCAGAATTATGATTACCACCAGTAATAATTACGAATATTTATATCAAGATAATCAACCAAGGCATCATCATAAATATCTAATGTCACCATTAATGTCAATGTTAGATAATGCTACTTCTTCTGGTAAGGAAAAAGCCTCTGTTTTAGATATCGGATGTGGAAATGGTAGCTTAACTAATGAAATTGCAAAAAAAGGTTATAGTGTAGTTGGAATAGAGGAATCGCATCTTTATCATGGATATTTGAAAAATGTCCTACTTGCGGTTTCTGGGAAAATAGATCAACATTTCACTTCCCTTTGGGATGGAGGTCATATAAAGTTTTTCTCCGTCAATACATTAAAAACTTTATTAGAATTAGAAGGCTTTATAAATCTTAAATTTGATTTTGCTGGGAGATTTCCTTACATTTGGAAATCTATGTTATGTTCTTGTACTTTGAAATCAGAAGCTTAAAGAATTTAACTTTATCATGCTTAAAGAAGTTACGCCTTTAATTCTTACTTATAATGAAGCTCCTAACATTGAACGTACCTTAAAAAAGTTAGAGTGGGCTACTAAAATTATCATTATTGATAGTTACAGTACTGATAATACTTTAGAGCTTGTTAAGGCTTATCCTCAAGCTCAGGTTTTTCAAAAAAAATTTAATACTCATGCTCAACAGTGGAATTATGGATTAGAGAAGGTAGAAACTGAATGGGTTTTGTCTTTAGATGCCGATTATGTTTTAACAGATGAGCTGATTACAGAAATACAAAATATATCTAGCTATACTTCTGTAGATGGCTTTTATATTACTTTTAAATATTGTATTTTTGGTAAGCCTTTGAGAGCTTCTATTTTACCTCCCCGTCAAGCTTTATTTAGAAAAAAACTCGCTACTTACATCGATGATGGTCATACCCAATTGCTAAAAGTTTCAGGGCAAAATAGTTACTTAGTAAATTTTATTTTGCATGATGATCGCAAGTCTTTGACTCATTGGCTATGGGCGCAAGATCGTTATATGATTCTTGAAGCTAAAAAACTGACAGAAAATTCTTTTAATAAGCTGAGTTTGGGAGATAAAATTCGTAAGCAAATAATTTTAGCACCTGGGATTATTTTCTTGTATTGTTTGATTATTAAGGCTGGGATTTTAGATGGTTGGATTGGTTGGTATTATGCCTTACAAAGAATGTTGGCAGAGATTATTTTATCTATCAAGTTAATTGAATTAAAAATATCAAAATTATGAATATACATCAATAAAAAATATAGATAAATAAAAATAAATTAATGAATTCAAATATTACCGATACTCATATTGAAATCAACCTAGATCCTAAAACTTTAGTAAATCTGAGAGAATATAAATCATCTAATTATGATCGAGGAAAGCCTCATTGGTTGGTAATGATTTGGTGGTTTGTACAAGCGATCGCATTCCCTTTGAGTTTACATAATTTCAATAATTTTCGTTGTTGGTTACTCCGTTTATTCGGAGCCAAAATTGGTCAAGGAGTTGTAGTTCGTCCCACTGCTCGCTTTACTTTTCCTTGGAAAGTATCTATTGGAGATTGCAGTTGGATTGGGGATGATGTAGTTTTTTATAGTATTGATAAGATTGAAATTGGTTCTCATGTTGTTATTTCCCAAAAATCTTATCTTTGTACTGCAAGTCATGATTTTTGCGATCCAACTTTTCCGACAACGATATCTCCTATTAGAATTGGCAATGGAGCTTGGATAGCTACAGATTGTTTTGTGGCTCCTGGAGTGACTATTGGTGCAAATGCCGTTATTGGAGCAAGAAGTAGTGTTTTTCGAGATATTCCTCAACAGCAAGTGGCCTGGGGTAGTCCATGTATTGCTCGTTATACAAGAAAGATGCGTAACTTATAAGGCTTATTCCAATTAATATTGCGATCGCTCGTAGGCAATATCCTCATCCCCAAGCTATTTTATCTGTTGGAGGACAACATGACAGAGAAAAGTTAGCTGCTAAATTGGCTAGTCAAAATCAAAATCTGATTATCTGGGTTTCTTCTGGAAGTGATAATACAATCACGAATAAGATATTTCAAAATGCGGGGATTCCAGCTGATAGATATTTTTTGGATAACAGAGCTACAGACACAGTGACCAACTTACAACTTTAGTCAAAGATTTTAAGCAACATCATATCAAACATTTATACTTGGTTACTTCCGACCATCATCTGCCCAGGGCTAGTGCGATCGCGCAGCGCCAGCCTTCGGCTGACCACGCAGTGCCAGCTTCGCTGATCGCAACTATTATTTTAGGTAGTCGAGGAATTGCTTTTACTCCCATACCCATAGTGGATAGCACAAAACCTCATCATAATGAATCTACAGATAAAATTTTCCGAGATATTGCACGTTCGATTCTTTGGATTTTTTCTGGCTATACTGGTGCAAATATCGCAAATATCAAAGACATCTAGTCTCAAGCTTATATTATCATGACCACTAATATAGTTACTGGAGTTGCAGGCTTTATCGGTTCTCATCTTGCAGAAGCAATTTTAGATCGAGGCGATCAAGTCATTGGGGTTGATCAATTTAATGATTATTATAATCCTCAATTAAAACGGAATAATGTTAGTAGTCTTAAAAAAAATTCTGCTTTCACTCTAATCGAATCTGACATTCAAACTTTAAACTGGCAAGAACTTCTCCAAGGTGTAGATATAGTGTATCATCAAGCAGCTCAAGCAGGGGTCAGAGCAAGTTGGGGGGAAGGTTTTCGTCACTATACCGAAAGAAATATCAATGCAACTCAGATCATTTTAGAAGCTGCCAAGGAAACTCAATCTTTAAAAAGGTTTGTTTATGCTTCTACTTCTTCGGTATATGGAAATGCCGAAACTATGCCCACTCCTGAGACTATTTGTCCTCAACCTGTTTCGCCCTATGGTATTACTAAGCTAGCAGCAGAGAGAATGTGTTGGTTATATCAACAAAATTTCGGGGTACCTATTACTGCCTTGAGATACTTTACTGTTTATGGACCTCGTCAACGTCCTGATATGGCATTTCATAAATTTTTTAAAGCAGCTATACAAGATAAAGCTATTTCTATCTACGGCGATGGTAAACAGACTAGGGATTTTACTTTTATTAGTGATGCCGTAGCAGCAAATTTGGCTGCGGGGGAAGTGCCAGAAGCGATAGGAGAGGTATTTAATATTGGTGGCGGTAGTCGGGTGGTTTTAACAGATGTCTTGGCGACAATGGAAAAAGTGATAGGACAACCAATTCGCAAAAACTATGTAGAAAAGGCAATGGGAGATGCTCGTCATACTAGTGCAGATGTTTCTAAGGCGCAGAGAATTTTGGGTTACAAACCTCAGGTTTCTTTAGCAGAAGGGTTAACTAGAGAATGGGAATGGATAAAATATTTGTATAAGTAGTATGGTAGCGAACATAAGGCGAAGTCAAAAGTCACCCACCCCTAACCCAACCCACCCCCAGCCCCTCCGAGGAGGGGAGAAGGAGGGGAGCAGGAGGGGCTGTCTTTCGAGGTTTCCTCGAAAGCTTGTACGCCCCGTGCGCGTCCCTTAGGCGATTTTTAATCCACCGCTACCGCTGTGCCCTATGACCGTTACCAATCCCTGAGCTTACAGGGAACTACTACAAGAGATCTTTGTTTTTAACTTTAACTCTTTGATAAAGTTCTTCCATCGTCTCAATAAAAGAAATATCTTTATGCCAAAAGGGAGGAAAATCTCCCTGTTTTTTGACTAAAATTCCTGAAATATTGCTTTCTATAGTCTCTGTAAATTGGGGTTTATTTAATGTTTTACCTTGCCAAAATTCCTTTAAAGAAGTCGATGATGATATAGGAATTTGTTGGGGTTTAGTATAGTAAGATTCAACAGGATCGGGAGCCAATTCCGATGTATTTAAGCCAGCGATTAAGGCTTTCCCTAAAGGAGTTTTAGCTAATTCTTGATGGAGTTTTTCTTTACTTAAACCCCGAAGTTCAAAGATTAAAAAAGGATCTTCATCTAATTCTGCGGCGAAGCGATAACATAAGCCTGCGATATGTTTACAAGGATTTGACCAGTCAGGACAAGAACAAGATGTATGAAAGTCTTTACTACTATGGGGAAGTAAATTTTTGTTGACTGCTGTGAAACTACTTTCAATATTTTCCGGGACTTCATTCAAGAGTAATTTAGAGACAAAACTGGCATTATTTGCCATACTTTGAATGATTTTTGACCAGTCTTTAGTTGGAATTGCTTTAATTTCAATTACGGTATGATAGCGAGGCTCTTTATAGACACCAAAATAGGGATTAACTGAACCTCTAATCGTTCCTTCTATTTTGCCTTTGTTAACTGCAAATTCAAGAATTTTCCCGCCTCTGGCATAGGATCTGCCCCTACCTAACCTAGCAGAATCAGTAAAGGATTCGATCGCGCTAATAAATTTTTGTCCCCACCAGGTACGACTAAATTCACCCATTGTTCTTTAATTGTCAACTCATCATTGCTTATAAGCTTTAGCTGAAGCTCTAATCCAAATTGAGGCAGCTAGAGAAAAAGGAATTAGGATAAAGATTGCCCCGGATATGACAGGATGTTCTCTAACTGTCAAACTAGATATCATTAAGGCTACACCAATTCCGCAATAGATTAAACCCACTAAAGGTATTCCAATTACTAATAAGGCAAATTTGTCGTTAGAATTCATATCTTTTAATAATTAAGAATGGCTATTTTAATCAAAAAAACTATCGCAATTTAAGACATCTTCTGCATTAAAAGGAGATTCTTTGGGGAAAGTATCGATTGGTAAACCTGTTTCTCTAGAAGCTAGTTTTCTTGCATCACCATAACATTCTGCAAAAACTTCTTGAAAATAGAGTTTGAGGCTAGGACTTTGTTTAAAAGCTTTTTTGATACTTCTATTGTGTTCTGTAATTGTAAACGCCCAACTGTTAGACCGTTTATCAGAATGATATTGCCATTTTAATAAATGCATTAAGAGGATAGTAAGATTACTTTCTAGAGCATTTTTTTCCCCTTTTCCCATACTTTCAATTTCTTCGAGCAGATTATTCCAATCTATATTTTGAAAATCTTGCTCTTGTATTTGTTTAACGGTGCTATCAATCCATAAACAAAAATCATGATCGTAAAGTAAATTATTGGTATTTTTTGATATTTGAGAGGTCATAAATTTTTCTTTTTTAACTTGATGTTATTAATTTACTAATAGTTAAATTTGCTTATTATAAAATTTATCATATTGTCAATTATTATTATTCACAATATATGATATACACATTAGTCCCAAAATAATATAATTATCAATAAAAAATTAATATTATCTTGGTCTATTAATACAAGTTTTAAATTAAAAAAATCTGTAGGGACATACCATAACTACTTCTTTGCACTAATAATTAATGCCCTGATTCGGCAAAGTTCTATTTTTGATGATTTTACTGATTTAAAATACCATTTTAAAAGCCTTTCTTTTTCTCGTTATTGAGTAATATCCAGTCCCCAGCCATTATTCCAAGGTGCGCTTCACTTATTTGTTAAGTTGTAACCGGGGTTTGTCCACCCTACTTTTGCTTTGAGCTAAAAATATTTATAGATAAAAAGTAGTTTTAGACAAGATCAATCAAGCTATGTCCGATAATAATCTTCGTTCTGTTTTACTCAGACTTGATGGAGCGAGTTACAAAGCCTATAAAGATATCAAAGGAAACTATCAATTTTCTGATTTCACCCTAATTATTGACTATATCCAAGGAGATCCTTTTGCTTCTCCGAGTAAATTTCGGGTTAAAGTACCTCAGTCGATAGCTCAGTTTCCCAAACAATTATATAAATCTAGGAGTCGGGAAATTGCTTTACGAGATTATCTGACTCGTCAATTCTATCATGTTGCCAGTCAAATAAGTTTTCGTCGCGGCACAGGAAAAAGTGGTTTAATCACAATCGCATCTTTAAAGCAAGAAGTACTCGAAAGAACCTCAGCTTTTATCGATGATAATGACTTAGAAATTCGGTTTGTTGTGGGCTTACCAGCTAGAGGAAGAAGAATATTAGGTAGACAAGCAGCCGAAATGTTATGCGAAGATATCCCGAATATTGTGGAACAAGCTTTATTTTATGATTCTCTAGATCATCAAGCGATTCAACATCAAGTAGAAACAGTAGAAGATGCGGATTGGATTCGGCAACAATTATCTAGTAAAAATTTAACTGCTTTCGTTCCCAATGGGGCAATTTTACCCCGTCGTAGTGGTGTAGATAATCGTCCTTTAGTCGAAAATGCGATCTCTTTTCAGTCGCCATCATCCTTAGAAGTAGCATTTAATTGTCCCAACCGAGGAGCTATTAAAGGAATGGGTATTCCTGAGGGGATTACGCTAATTGTCGGTGGAGGATATCATGGCAAATCTACTTTGCTCCAAGCGATAGAATTGGGGGTTTATAATCAAATTCCTGGAGATGGCAGAGAATTAGTAGTGACAAATCCTAATGCAGTAAAAATTCGGGCTGAAGATGGGCGTAGCATTGCTGGAGTTAATATTTCTCCTTTTATCAACCATTTACCTGGAGGAAAATCGACGACTAATTTTTCGACAACTAATGCCAGTGGTAGCACTTCTCAAGCCGCTAATATCATCGAAGCCTTGGAAGCCAATGCCCAATTGTTATTGGTAGACGAAGATACCTCTGCAACTAACTTTACAATCCGCGATCGCAGAATGCAAATGCTGATTGCTAAAGAAAAAGAACCGATTACTCCTTTTATCGACAAAGTACGACAACTCTACAGTGATTATGGAGTTTCTACTATTCTCGTAATGGGAGGAAGTGGCGATTATTTTGAAGTGGCAGATACCGTGATCGCGATGGATAATTACCAACCTTATGATGTCACAGAACAGGCAAAAGCGATCGCGAAAGACTATCCGAGTAACCGCAATACTGAAGGAGGAACTGCTTTTGGGGAAATTACCCCCAGAGCACCTGTTAATAGCAGTATTGACCCCAGTACTCACAAAAGGTCGGTTAAGCTAAAAGTTAGAGAGGTAGATGATATCGCTTTTGGTACAGAAGATATTGATTTAGCGGCAGTCTCACAAATTGTGGACTCGGCACAACTAAGAGCGATCGCTTATGCGATAGTATATGCTAAGGATCATTATTTAGATCGTCAAATTACAATCCCCGAGATTTTAGATTTAGTAATGAGAGATTTGGCTGAACAAGGTTTAGATATTCTGACAGATTTTACTCAAGGAGATTTAGCATTATTTCGCCGTTTTGAATTCGCCGCAGCTCTAAATCGCTTACGAACCTTGAAAATAAGGGATGAGAATTTTTTCAAGGGGGAAATATAAGGCGATCTTAATATATATCGAAAGGCACTCTCATACCTAAATCTTTCTCTGTTCTCCAATTGAAAGAAGAGGAATCGGGATACTTTCAGATATATTTTTAATTAAAATTCACACCTTCATAAATCTCATCTAAAGAAAGAGATAAAGGCAAAATATTCAAACTAAACTTCTGAGAATCTTCTTCATACTCAGTTAACAACCATTGGTTATTAAAGGATATTTTCAAAGCTTTTTGCCGTTTAACTAACAAATCTCTTGATAAATTACCTAGTTTCCTTTTATAAACTGATTTACTTACTGTAGCTATTGTATCAGCTCTAATCAAAGATTTTTTCTTTAAGCCTACTTGTGAAAATTGAGGATTACTCTCTTGAATTAACACCCAAATATTTCGCGAGCTACCAGTAGTAATTAATATCTTCTTCGTCGTCATTCCATTCTTTGAAAGCCATTTTAGCTAATTGCATCATCTCTATAGTCGTTAGTTTGTTTTCTAAATCTTCCATTAATGTTATTTGTTCTTGTATTGGCAATTGAAAAATTGTCTGTTTGATTTCTTCTAAAGTTAGAGTTAGAGTTATCGTAGTTGTTTTAGTATTGACTTTTCCTGACCTTTCTAGCTTTGAATTTATCTAAATTAGTTTCCTCAGAGAATAAGAATTTGAAAAATGATTTATTCTGGTAACGGCAAGTTTGTCGTATACCCAGTAGGACTAAATAATTACGAGTTGGCTCTTCATGAAAAGAAGCTTTAGAAATATCCCTTTGTATAGCAACATGTCTGAGGGCATTTTCTGCTGTATTGTTATGCCAAGGTATTCCATCTTTTCTAAGAAAGGTAAATAAACTATTTCTATATTTCTTGAAATGTTGTTGATATCTTAAGGCTAATTCGGACCTATATTTCTTATTTTCGATTGAATTTCTATAAAATCTATCGACATCCTTATCGAATTTTTTAAGATTGAACTTCTTTAGTCCATATTTTTGAACATCTTCCATAATAGGGATAATTAAATTTCTAATCTCTAAGATAAAACTTTCATATTCCGAATCAAAAGGATTTTCTCTAAGATCTTTATTGAGATGTCGGATTAAATGTACCCAGCATTTTTGTTGCTTGTATGGCATGGAGTCATAGCCAGGATAGAAATCTGAAATTAAAACACCTTCATATTGCCCTATAAATTCACGAACAATATTAGCTTCTCTCGTATCAGTCAATTTGAAGATAACATCTTTACCATTAGTAAATACCCACACATACCAGTTAACTCCTTTGATAGGAAAGGTTGTTTCGTCAACATGAATGAAAGAACTTTCTAATAATTTCCTTGTAATAGATTTCTCAGTTTCTGCATAATACTTAGCAAAGTTTTTTATGAAATATGGAATGCGGGTAGAAGACATCTTTTCGTTAAACAGCTCTTTAGCCAATTCAAGAATACTTTCAAAGGGTAAACGTAAAGCAACTCTTTGATAGACAATCCATGATTTGAATTTATGTCCATAAAATTGATGACCTTTAAATTCTAGAAGCTTGGGAGGAGAATACTTTCGGTTGCATTGAGTACAGTATCCGTGAAAACCAATATATTTTGTTACGATTTTTTTAATCCCATCTTTTGTGAGAACAAGATCAATAATGGTTCTAGTTGCATGAGTTTTCATTAATCTAAGAGGACTATATCCACACTTCAAGCATGTATCTACTTGCGGCACCTGTACAATTTTATTCGGCTTAGGTATAGGTTTTGATGGATTAGCTCCTCCTCGTTTACTTCCTTCAATTGGTTTTCCTTGACTAAAACTAATTTTTCTTTTCTCATACTTAACATTTGCAAATTTGAGAATCATTTCAAACTGGCTACTAATTTTTTCTCCAGCTTCAGACATTTGCGATTTAGGTGTCTGAGCAAAGTCAATATCAGACAAAACATTCGCAGAATACTTAATCTTGTCAATCTCGTCAACCAAGAGTTTTAGAGCATAACAATCTTCTCGATTGTATGTTATAAGTTTTTCTCTGTACTGACTCACCGTTCGCTTATTTTTAAATTGAGTTACCTAATAAATGATGGCTAAGACTGTCTGTGTAAGGCTTGTAGCAGTTTGACAAGAGAATGAAGG
>JASJDR010000126.1 GCA_030065615.1 Xenococcus sp. MO_188.B8
ATCAGAACTGGTCGTAAGTACAAGATTTTAGTGTTTAAAAGTCTATTTTCTGGCACTTAATAGCTTTTGGATAACCTTCAAGCATTGATATATCAATGTTTCGGAGTTATTCAGCAAGCCCTAAATAAAACGACGGAGCTTGCTCCGACTTCGTCACAAGTAATCAGTCATAAGATCGCAAATAGGTTACACTGACAAGTGCCGATTTGCGATCTTTTTGCTGTGTTAGAACAACTTAAACAAGTCATAATTTATACTGACGGTGCCTGCACAGGTAATCCTGGTGCTGGAGGTTATGGTGCGGTCTTAATTTACGGTAAGCATCGCCAAGAAATCTCAGGGGGTTATAAGCTAACAACTAATAACCGTATGGAAATGATGGCTGCGATCGCGGCTTTGCAAAGTTTGAAACAACAATGTCTGGTGACTCTTCACAGCGATTCTAAATATGTCGTGGATGCAGTGATGAAAGGTTGGGCTAAAAAATGGCAAGCCAATGGCTGGAGGCGGAATAAAAAGGAAAAAGCCAAAAACCCCGATCTCTGGCAACAACTATTAGATTTATGCGACAAACATCAAGTTGAATTTGTCTGGGTAAAAGGTCATGCGGGAATTCCCGAAAATGAAAGGTGCGACACTCTCGCTGTCGCTGCTGCAAGACAACATAATTTACCTGATGATGTGGGTTATGTTCAATAAAGTCTACTATTAATCACTTAGCGGTGCGCACCGCAACTATGAATTGTTAAGGATTTTATCAAACCATGACTCGAAGCGATCGCCTAAAGCAGTGAGAGAATATTTGGCTTCTGCTTGTTGACGGCAAGCTATACGGCTTAGGCTATCAATATTTTCAATAGCTGTGACTAATCCAGGAATACTATCTGGTTCAACGAGAAAACCTGTTTTGCCATCTCTGACAATTTCTGAAGGTCCTCCCCTGCGATAGGCGATTACTGGTACACCACAGGCTAAAGCTTCGATCGCGACATTGCCAAAGGCTTCGATCCAACGAGGTGTCATGAGTAAAGCACGAGCTTGTCCCAATTCTTTTTGTAAATCTTCTGTATTAAGAAAACCCATATATTCTATAGGTGCATGGGGGAAATCCTGTTGAATTTGCTGCCAATAATCTTGGTCTTGAATTTTACCGTAAATCTTGAGGGGAACTTTGGTGATGTTAGCTGCTGCAACAGCATCTTCTAAGGCTTTTTCTGGGGCAATTCTACCTAACCAAGCGATACTATCGCCAGGAATAGCACAAAAATTATAGAGAGATAAATCGATCGCACTACTGAGAATCTCACAGATCTCAGAAAAGGCAAAAGTCTCTGCTTGAGATTTAGTATAAACCCCGATGCGATCGGGATGAAGTTTCGCGCTACGTTCCATTATTTCATCTAAGGCAGGAGTCATCGAACCCATACTGATAAAATGAGTGATCGGCGTAGAGAAAAAAGGTGTCAGATAAAAAGGTAGCCAGTCAAAGGCAAAATTCACAATCAAATCGTATTGATTTTGTACTTGACGAGCATATTCCCACATATTAGCCAAAGTAGAGTTTTTCGGGAGCATAATCGGTACATCTTTGGATTGAGTTTGCACCGCGATTTGTGTATTTCCCGCAATTTCTTTAACCCGCACACCTTTTAAAAAAGAACCGAATGGCGCAACAACTTCTAATTGATTTCCTCGTCGTTGTAATTCTTGAGCAATATTTTGTACTGTTAATTCTACTCCTCCTCCTTGTCCTGTACCTAATGCACCAACTGGAGTTGACATCAGAAGTAATTTAAGGGATTGGGTCATGTTTTTAAGGGATGAGGAATGAGGGCAAACAACTAAGGAATCAGGATTAAATAAAGTGCAGAACTTTTTTATAACTCATATGATAAGCTTAGATGCACCCAAATTACATTTTTTCTTTAATTACAAGTATTTTTAGAGCTAATGCCTTTGGAGTCGAAGGTACTCCGACTTCGTCAAGAAAATGCGCTCGCGCTAGGGGAAAGATCTTTAATTACGTAACGCGAATCGCTGATGAATTTAGATAAAAGCTTCAAAGGCTACTCCTTGATCTAGGAAAGTACCAGAAAGATTCGGATCGCTTTTAATCGCAGCAGTTTCTTCAGGTCCAGCATATAAAAAGGTATTATTTTGAGTATTTTGGAAACGGTTAAACTCCAGTCCTTGATTGGCACCAACACCATAGAGATAAAATTCTGCGATATCAATACCATCAGCATCTAAACCTTCTTTGAACCATTTATCTTGTTGATCCGAATCAGCAGCAAAGATTGCATTGTATTCTTCTGTGCTGACAAATAAGTAAGTTCCAGGTACCTCAAGACTCCGCAAACGATAGAAAGGTAACAAATCGTCCTCTGGAGTAGCACTAGCGACGAAAGCGGAGTTGAGAGTAAGGTCTTCAGTCACACCATCAAGGGAAAAAGTTTGATTGAGATCGGAGTTACCTAAAATAGCATTTCTTTCTCCCTCACCGACAAAGATATAACTCCCTGTATCAAAAGTAGTATTTCTGAAACGATACAAATCGATCAAGTTACTTTCTAATGCTTCGGATCTGTCATCTAACTGGGCGATCGCTTCGTCAATTGTTTCCGGTGATAAACCAAGTCTTTCGAGATCGAAGCCGAATTGAGCGATCGCTTCTTCCCAAGTAACACTGCCAAGATAGCCAGGAAGGTCGCGGAAACCGTTGGCGAATTCTTCATAACTGAAAGTACCATCTGCTGCTTCAAAGCTTTCGAGGCGATTTTCTGGAACTTGCCAATCAACAAGAAGAGCCCGTTGATTTGATTCTGTATCTAGGACATATAAATGACGACCGTTATCAATTTCTAAGCCCAAGGAGGTGTCACTAAAGAAACTGATTCCAGTTGCCCGTCCTACATCATTATCACTATTGCCATTTTCGAAAACAATCACTCCAGAGTTATTATTCACCTCATACAGATCATCGCCAGAACCGCCAACGAGGATAGTAACATCTATGCCACCTGGTAGCGAACCCTCAGCTGTACTTAGATTGTCGTTCTCTCCTAAGCCATATAAAATTTGCAAGTCAGAGCCGACTAAGCTATCAGATACTTCGGTTCCTAATACTTCACTAAAGTTGCCGATAGGAGCTTGTGATTCTAAGGTTGCAGATCTGGTATTGACTATTGCGATCGCCTCATCAATTGTTTCTACCGCCAAACCAAATCTTTCAAAATCTAATTCTTCTTGAACGAGCGCTTGTTCCCAAGTAACACTGCCAAGATAGCCAGGAAGGTCACGGAAACCGTTAGCGAATTCTTCATAGCTGAAAGTACCATCTGCAGCTACAAAACTTTCGAGGCGATTTTCGGGAACTTGCCAATCAATAAGAAAGGCATATTGATTAGATGCTGTATCTCCGACAAATAAATGACGACCATTATCAATTTCGAAACTAAAGGAGGTGTCACTAAAGAAACCTATACCATCTGCTTGTCCTACATCATTATCACTATCGCCATTTTCAATAACAATAGTAGTAGAGTTATTGCTGAGTTGATATCTGTCGTCTTCTGAACCTCCAACCAAGATACTGGTTGCCAAACCACCTGGTAGCGAACCTTCAACTGTAGTCAGAATGTCGTTTTCTTGCAAACTATATAATACCTCTAAGTCAGAACCGACTAGGTTATCAGCTCTTCTGCTTCCTACTACTTCACTAAAGTTTCCAATAGTCATGCGATTCACCTGTCTGAACTCTATACTTCAGGAGCAGATTAGTTTTGTAACAACGTTTGAACTCTGTGGATAAGTTAATATTTTTAATTACTGGACAGGGGAAAATTTAGTTCATTTGTATCAATATTATTGATTTGCTCCCTACACTTTAAATGTTAAAAAAACATCTTGAAGAACTTGTGATGGACTGTATTTCAGTTAAAAACTCTTTACACAATCATATCTTGCAAAGCCGTTTGTAAATCTTGAGTTAACTGAGCAACGGCCTGTTTTGCACCCTGACGATTTTTTCGGTAAGCGCTCAGGCGATCGCTTATCGGAATTGGTTCTCCGATAGTTACGGTTGTCTTGCGCCATCCTAGGCGAGGACGACGAGGATTTTTACTGCCTTTAATTCTGGCGATCGCATCAAATAAAATTAAGCTTGTTTCGGCACATCTTTCAAAACAAGGCTTCTCTGGAATATAAGTACCTGTTACTGCAACAAAACTTTCTACCAAACGCATATGCAGCATCCGTAAATCGGCTTCTGTTGCGATCCAATCAGCTAAACCGCGTTTAAAAGGAGATAAGTTTTTAAATTCAGTTAGATTTTCGCGATAAATATAATTCCAACCAGCCTCTTCTAAACGACGACAACGTTCAATGATATTTCCCTTTTTCTTGAGACCAAAATACGCTTCTCCTACTTCTAAAGATACATCTAATAATTTTTGTAGTCTAATAGTAAGATTTTCTTCTGAACTAATCGAATCTTGAGACAAATCTGACCAATGATGATGATAAAAACGACAATAAAACTGTTCCATCTCTGAGAGAAGATATTCTCCCAGTCTCAATAAACGTAGATAATATAAGTTTTCTGGGGCGTTTGTGCTGGTAATTACTTGTTTTGACGAAGTTAGAGGAAGCTCCGCCGTTTTATTTATCCTCGAATGGGGACGCCGGGGTCTCTCTGATAGACCACAATCGGTTTCTAGTTTACTTAACAACCAATCGAGCTTTGACCATTGAGGGTTAATGTAATGATACTGAATATTAATTGGAACCACGATAACTTTCTCAATACGGTTAGCTTTTGCCAAATCCTCAGCGCACCAAAATGCCAATTGAGCCACACCAGGTTCTAGAGGACTGACAATTTCACTATGACCATTAGTAGCGCCTTCAGGAGCAACTGTTAAAGGAAACTTCCCCTTAATCAATAATTCTCTTGCCTTCTTCATCGCTTGCCAGTCTAGAGTTTTACCTCGATGTACGGGAATACCTCCCATCCGCGCAAATAACCAACCCAGCCAATCACCAACCCATATTGTCATACCTCTGTCATACATAAAATGACTGTGAATTGGAGATTGTAAATTGATGCCTTGTTGACGAGCAATTTTGGGTATGGCACGAGATAATAAATACAAACCACTAAGCGGATCGTCTACTTCACAATGACGAAAGGCTAAGATCAGGCGAATTTCTCCGATCTGGAACTGATGGAAAAGCTCAACTAAAGTTTCTCCATTGATGGTTTCAATGTGGCTAATTCCTGCTGGTAGCCAATATAGCAAGCGAAATCTTTGCAAAATAGGCAGTGACCAATGAACAAGCCGCAGAATAAAAGGATTAAAGGTCGGAGGAATAAAATCTAGTTTTGGTTGGGCGCGATGCATATTTCATTTCAGTTATCAGTTCTTGGTAATCTTCTGGTAATCTTCACGAAGTCAGAGGAAGCCCCGTTATTTTACAGTAGGGTTTCTCTGACCTTCTTTCCCTGCTTCCCTATCTTCCTTGTCTCCCCTATGCTCTCTATTGTCCTTTCCTTTTTTCAAATGTCTGTTGATCCAATCTTCCATGTCTACTAGTACTTCTTGGTAGTTAAGATCGTTGTTAAGTTCGTGATAGCTACCAGGATACTCTCGTCTTTCTTTGTCAGCTAAGGTTAAGCTTTCAAAAAAAACGTGACTGTTTTCAGGTAAAGTAACTCGATCTGCGCCACCATGAAGAATTAATATCGGAACTTTTAGTTCTGTGGCATGAGCGTTAATCCAGTCAATAGTCTTTAACAATTCTGTAGCTAATCTAGCAGTACCTTGACTGTGACGTAGCAGATCTTGGGCAAAAGCAGCTACTACTTCTGGATCGCGAGAACCAGCAGATAAATCTATTCCCGTGTCTAAAGCAAAATGAGGCAAAATACGGGATAGCATCTTGCCGATAAATAATTTCCAGGGAGCAACACCTAGTGCTCCTAACGCTGGAGACATTAAAATTAATCCTTGTAATTGATTTGGTTCGCGTAAAACATAGTCTAAAGCAATTGTTCCCCCCATACTTTGACCAATAAGAAATAGGGGAAGATTAGGTTCTTTGGTTCTAACTAATTTGAGAAAAGCTTTTAAATCTGTTCGAAATTCTGCCCAATTACTAATATAGCCCCGTTGCCCAGGCGATCGCCCATGCCCCCGCAAATCAAAACTATAGATGATGTAATTGCATTCAATTAGATATTCGACCATCCTAGTAAAGATGCTACTATGTCCTCCATGTCCATGCACTATTACTAAAACTGCTCGTGCTAAAGCTTGAGGGTGCCAACATTGATAATAGAGCTCGAGCCCGTTTGCAACCTGGAAAGTTCCCTTCCAATTTTGATTTTTCATTATTCGAGGATTGCAGATTTCTACGTTCTATTTTACAAAGCCGACATCAATCAAGATGTGGATGGTTTTTATCCCTCACTTAAATCTTGACTAACTACTAGTTAGTTTTTGTTAAAAACAATCTTATTCAAGTGACTTCTCCAGACACCTACCCTAACGGGTAAGGTGCTGGCTTCTTACGTGATTGCACTTGCTGAGGAAACCTCAGCGTGCCTCACGCGCTTCTCAACTCACGCTGAGAGTTTTCTGCGTTGCACTTGCCTAGATATTGCTATCCCTGGCAGTACGCATTCAGCAGACAGTTTCCTTTCCCGACAGTCCATCGGTACTACTGATTCCAATCCTCGTTGAAGAATTACTCGACCACTAGCATGATCTCTGGTGGTTTGATAACCACATTCATCACAGACATGAACTCGTTCTTTGAGAGCTTTTTTGCCTGTATGAGTGCCACATTCAGGACAAATCTGACTAGTATATTTGTGGTCAACTTGGGCAAAGTATTTCCCACGCTTCCAGCATACCCAAGACAGCAAGTCACGGAATTGACCAAAACCACCATCAAGCATCTGTTTTCCCAAGAATCCTTTGGCAGTCATTTTAAAGTTGATATCCTCAACAAAAATCATGTCCGCCATATCACAGAGAAGATGACTAGTAAGAAGATGAAAATTCTTGCGAGTATTAGAGATTTGATGGTGCAACCTAGCAACCTTAAGCTGTGCTTTCTCCCAGTTTTTCGACCGTTTGTCTTTACGAGATGCTCTCCGTTGCAGCACTTTAAGCCTACTTTGGAGTTCTCGGAAAAACTTGGCGGGTTCCACTCGGAAGTTGTCGCTAGTCACCAAAAAAGATTCTAGTCCGATATCGATGCCAATTCCTCGCCCAAAAGGTACGGGGTCGGGAACGTTAACATCGGATTGGATAGTTACAACTGCATACCAAATAGTTCCTCTTGCTCTAGCTACAATCCTGACTCCTTTAACCTTAAATCCGACCGGAATTGGTCGATGACAGTTAATTGTCACCTCTTTAATCTTGGGCAATTTAATCTGATTTCCCGAAATGGGATTCTCTTTAAACTGAGGAAACAAAAAGGATTGATATCTACCATATTTTTTGTAACGAGGAAAACCAAAACCACGTTTCTTGAAGGCTTCCCAAGTGTTATGCAGTCTTTTAACTACATCCTGAGTTACCTGAGAATGAACATTTTTATAATAGGGATTTTCTTTTTTCCATTGAGTCAGCTGTCTTTTCTGTTCCAAGTAGCTAGGAAATGGAATATCGGGAGACATTAGATATTCCCGATTCAAAGAGCAAGAGTACAAACTACATTTTCTTGAAGCCATCCAATCTTTAAGGTCGCGCAAACATCGGTTATAAAGATGTCGGCACGTCTCCAGCCACTCCAGCATAAGTGCTTTTTGTTCGTCAGTTGGATAGATTCGATAAGTGTAATTCATGGTAAGCATATGCTTATTTTAGCAAGAGACATGAGCCACGATAAAACTTTTCCAATAAGCTATCGTGTCGGCTTTCATAGGGGGCTGTGGGCGTAATCGCATTGCACCCTTTAAACGTCCCGTCCCGACGCTTACCTACTGCGGTAGAGGCCGACATAGCTAAACCAACCAGTACAGGGCTCAAGAATGGATTTTGCTTATGAAAATTTGCACAAAGTGAATCGAACTCAGCACCAATATCTGTGATGATTTTTCTCACTGATTTTAAAATGGCTGTCCCCATTCACTGCCTCTGCATTTGGAGTAGCCCTGGTGAAATTTGCGCTAATTGTTTGGCAAAAGAACTGGTACTGTAAGGCCAAAATTCAGCAGGTGGCATTATTAGAAACATTCTCCAGCTTTGCTTTTTTGGTGATTGTCGCTTTCTCCGTATTGCCACCCTATTTACCTGATTAATTTATAGAGTTGCTTAATTAGCTAAACAAGCTGCTAAATCAGCATCAGGAGTTGTAATTGGTTGCAGATTATATTTCTCTGACAAAAGTTGCAAAACATTAGCCGAGAGAAAAGCGGGAATTGTTGGTCCTAAGCGAATATCTTTGATGCCTAAATAAAGTAAGGTTAGTAAGACAGCTACTGCTTTTTGTTCGTACCAAGAAAGAATCATTGATAAAGGGATTTCGTTAACTCCCACCTCAAAAGCATTAGCTAAAGCAACTGCAATTTGAATTGCCGAATACGCATCATTACATTGTCCGACATCGAGTAAACGAGGGATACCTTCAATATCTCCCATTTCTTTATCAAAAAAGCGGAATTTACCACAGGCGAGTGTTAAAACTACACAATCATCGGGAACTTGATCTACAAATTCAGCATAGTAATTGCGGTCTGGTTTGGCACCATCACAACCACCAACCAAAAAGAAGTGACGGATTTTTCCTTGCTTAACTGCATCAATAACCTTATCCGCTACTCCCAAGACGGCATTACGAGCAAACCCTGTAGTAACTTTTCTATAGGTTGTTTCTTCTGTAAATCCTGGTAATTCTTGAGCTTTTTGAATCACTGGGCTAAAGTCAATGCTGCCATCTTCTGTCGCAGGGAGATAATTCAAACCTGCATAACCCACTGGCCCCAAAGTGAACAATTTATCTTCATAATGTTCATGGGGAGGCATGAGACAGTTAGTAGTGATGACAACTGCGCCAGGGAATCTAGCAAAGTCTTTGGTTTGGTTTTGCCAAGCAGTACCGAAATGCCCGTAAAAATGAGGATATTTCTCTTTGAGTTTAGGATAACCGTGAGCGGGTAATAATTCGCCGTGAGTATAAACGGTAATGCCAGTATCAATAGTTTGTCTCAAAATCGCTTCTAACTGTTTGATATCATGTCCTGAAACTAAAATTGCCTTACCTGGTTTGACATTAAGGGGTACGGCAGTCGGCACAGGATGACCATAAGTACCAGTATGTCCAGCATCGATTAATTCCATTGCCCGCAGGTTGAATTTACCGATTTCTAGTGCTAAATTGACCCAATCTTCTAGAGTTAAATCTTGACTATCGATAGTAGCTAAAACTTGCTGAATGAATTGATATACCGACTCGTCTTCTTGTCCCAATTCATAAGCGTGGAAAGTATAGGAAGCAGCACCTTTAATTCCATAAAGGGCAGTAAGTTTGAGGGAAAAGATATCTACATTTGACCCTGATTTACCAATTAACTCCAAATTATAATTTTGTCCCTGTTCGACTAAACTTTCGTTGTAATCTGGTTCATAATTTGAGATTTCCGACCAAGTAGTGGGATTATCTGTTGTTTGCTGGATTTGGCTTTTTAAAGCTTCTCGTAGCGCGATCGCTTTTTTGATATACTTAGTAAATCGTTTCTGGTCGAAGTTGACATTAGTCATAGTTGCGAAGAGAGATTCACAGGAAAAGCGATCGCATTCTCTGGTATTGATTCCCAACTCTTTAGCGCGGAGTACTACAGGAGCTAGTCCTCGCAAGCAATAGACTAATAGATCCTGGACTGCATTAACCTGAGGACTTTTACCGCAAGCACCCCATTGGTGACAGCCATTACCGCTAGCAGTTTGTTCGCATTGTTCGCAAAACATAATGTTCTCCTTTGTTATTTGTTCTCTCTTGGTGCGCGTTCCCTTGCCCAGAACACGGAGCTGGGCTTGTCCCCAGAACACGGAGCTGGGTAAACAGATCGGTGCTCTGGATAAACGCCTCTCGGCGGCGCGGGGTCTGACCGCTTGCGTCTTACGCCGCCCTAACCCTAAAGGGTACCGCTCCGCATAAGGATACCGCTCCGCACGCCCCGAAGGTAGCGCTAAAGCATACCGCTTCGCATATCCTTTAGGATAACGCGGGGTCGAACCGCTTTGTCCTTCGTCTTTTGTCATTAGTGATTAGTCCTTTGTCATGACCAATGACTAATGACCAACCGTTTGATAAATTTGTTGTTCTCGCTTGATAAAAACTTCAGCTAATAATTGATAGGCTTCAGTCCAGGCTGTTATTACTTCTTTTGTTGCTGCATCTCCCAATACATCTTTTATTGCCTTTAATAAACATTCTCCCACAATTGGATATTGTTCTGGTAAGACGTGGGTTTGTACGTGACGATGAGCGATCTTATCTATCATTGTTTTTAATCCTTCAAGATCGTCAATATGAGTGGCATAGCCATACACAGCATTTGCAAGTTTAGTTGGTTGTTTGCCATTAGCTTGTGCAGACATATCAAACTGGGCTTTTACTTCTGGATAAGTTTCAAACATGATTTCATACATCCGCGTAGTAATTTGTTGACCATATTTTTTGATGACAGGAGCAGTTGATTTGACAATATTAATAGTTTCTTGACTGATTCCATCTTTTACTGAAGCCTTTTCAGATAAAGCAAGGACAAATGCCAGATTTTCTTGAGCTTGTACAGCATGGGGTGCATTTGCTGGCATAAAAACGAATACTCCTGGTGTTAGAGTAATATCTTTTCCTTCTAAGTTGAGATTGCCTGTTCCTTCTACTACGGTTATGAAAGCGTTACGAGTGGAAGTATGTTGATCAATTTCTGTTCCTGCTGCTAAACAAAATAAACTGTATTGACTGTTCTTATCCTTAAGTAAAACTTTACTGAGAATACCACTGGTAGGATATTCAATTAAATCCTGCAGAGTAGCAGTAAAAGAATTATTAGATGTTGAGATAGCGTTATTCATAATTGTACAAACTCCTATTTATCCAAATGACCAATGACAGATGTAGAGACGTAGCATGCTACGTCTCTACAGAACATTTGCTAAAAAAACGATATAGCCGATATGATTGCGCTGCTGTTGAAAATTACGACGCATTTGTAAGACTCTGGGACGTAAATGGGAATTAGTTAAAACATTCCAGACAATTGTAACTGTTCCCCAGAAACCTTCATCTCGTAATATCTGATTTAGATTAAGCAATCCCATTGTTCCTGTTTGCTGTTGCTGTAAAGTTAAACCAGCATCTTGACAAGCAGTTGACCATTCTGAGATTGTTAGAGGATTAGCATTAACCCGAATAGTTTGAGATAGAGTTTTCCGCACCCCTGATTCATTACTGCGGACGAGCATTTCGTGGGAAAGAAATTTCCCTCCCGGTTTCAAATGGTTTTTGATTGCCGATAATATCTTGGCTTTCCCTGTCTCGGATTGCATGGTGAGGATTGCTTCAGCTAAGACATAATCAAATTTTTCTGTAATCTGATCTAAATTAAAGATATCTCCTTTAATAATAGTTATTTGGTCTGATAATCCGGCATTTTTGATGTTATCTCTAGCTTTAACTACGCTATCAGGGTTTTTCTCGACTCCTACAACACGGACGTTAAATCTTTTTGCTATTTCAATGGCACTTTCGCCAAAACTAGCGGCTAATTCTAAGACTGTATCTTCTGGTTGGAAATTTGCCCAAGTAAAGAGTTGTTCGGTTGCGGCTTTTCCTCCAGGGCGCAATATTCTTTTTCCTGCTGCTGCTAAGACTTGATGACCTGGCGCAGTGGAATAATTAAGGGTAGCTGTCATGAGTTGTATCCAAACTCGATACTTTTACTATGACATTAAGTTTTAGTCTCGTCTTTGAGGTAGCTCATGTTTGGAGATAAAGTTTTGTTGAGAAAGAACTCATAGCGTAAATACTAGCGGTTGGATAAAATAGCTCCTGAAACTCTAATATTTAAAAATACTTTGATAAGGTTTGAGTTCATAGTAGATGGACCACCAGTATCACAACAGACTCGTAGGCGAGAGCGTCTTAGAACATGGAAAGCAACCGTGCGGCAAGAGGCTGAAAAATATTGGTCGTCGGAGCAAAAAACCGCTACTGGATTAGTTAGGGTGCAGTCAAAAACAGTTGAAAATCTCCTAGAGCGATCGCGCTTGGGGGCGACTAAAAGTTGGATTGATAGAAACCAAAAAAAGCAGTGTAGTTAAAGAGGTCAATCAATTAATCACACTGCTATGAACCAAAAATATACTGATTGTGTAGAGCAAGTTAGTCAAATACTCTTTGAGGCGATCGCCAAGAGAGAAGAAGATTTGAACGCAAAAATTGCTCAAATTGACACAGACTTATTATCATTGTTACGGGCTATTGGCTTGAGAGTGATGTCAATGTTATTGGCAATGTTAATTAGTCAGGTAACAACTCAAGCTAAAACAACTGGTTGGGTAATTCATCGACGACCTTTAATTAAATATACAGTGATTTTTGGTCAACTCAAGCTAGAATCACCCTATCTCTGGAATAAAAAACTGAAAATCGGAATGCGCCCTGTAGCTGACAAACTGGGAATAACTCATGGAAATCATTCCCTAGGTTTGACAAGAGCGTTGGTTGATTTTGGTTCGGAAGAATCTTTTGCCCAAGCAAGTAAACGCTTTCAGGAACATTATGGCTTTGCGGTTGAAGTAAGTAAGATTAGAAGAGAAGTTCTTCAAATTGCTCAATTATCAGAAAGATTTGTGGAACAAAGATTAGTAGAATCTAGAGCTGGAGCAACTTTTAACTCCAAACAAAAAACCGAAAGACTGTTATTAGAATTAGATGGTTGTCATCTGAGAACAGGAGTAAAAGTTCCAGGGAACAAAGTCGGATTAACCAAGATTCGTAAACTGCAAAAATCTTCTCGAAAAATTGATTGGCGAGAAACCCGAGTCGCTTTTGCTCGTCCAGTTGAGCATAAACAGCAACGAACATTTGTCGCTAGGATGGGTAAGTATTCGGCAGTTATGGAACAACTCTTCGGAGCTGCTTATGATCGGGGTCTAGTGCCTAACTCTCAAATCTTTGCCCTAGCTGATGGTGCCAAGGGTCTTAAAGAAGCTCTAGAAAATAGTTTTCCAGGACTTCAGTTTATCTTAGATCGTCCTCATCTCAAACAACATCTTTATGAAGGGGTCGAAGCAATGAAACTCCCTGAAAAGCTTTTTCATCCTATTTTAGATGCTATTGTGAGTTTAATTGATCGGGGTAAAGTTCACAAAGTCATCAAAAAATTCCAAAATTATCAAAGTCATCAAAAAATTCCAAAATTATCAAGGAACAGGAGCAAAGGAGATTGAAACTCTAGCTAAGTATTTAGTTCGTTTTCAAGATTGTGTCCATTATCGGAAGTTCCAGAGTGTAGGATTACCGATTGGCTCAGGGGAAATTGAAAGTGCCCACCGATATATCCCGCAAAAGAGGTTAAAAATCCCAGGAGCTACTTGGCATCCTGATACCATCAATCCAATGCTCGCTTTAAGAGTTCTGAGGGCAAATGACTGGTGGTCTGATTTTTGGTCTGCATATAAATTTAGACTTTCGGCTTAAAAGTTTAATCACTGTTGGCGATCGCTATAGGAGATTCCCAACTGTTTTTGACTGCACCCTGTTAAAACTAGTACCAAGGATGATTCAGCTTTTACGGCATACTTTTGGCATGAACAGATTAAGCAAGACAATTGGCTAGAAAAATTCATAACAATAGAAAACATAGACTTTTTAACTAATGCAAAAGACAGTAGATGTGCAGTAGAATTTTTATTGCAGAATTCATCTGCACAAGAAATATTTATTAAGAGTGCAGAAGTAACATATTTTGATTCAAAAGGTCGCATTATGTTAGCTTCATATATACCTCTTATATATACTTATAATTTAGATGTAAAAATTGAAGCTAACATAGAGAATAGCAATGCTTTAAATATTTCTGGAAGTATTAATGAGTTGACAGATTACTGGGGACGACAACTCTCAGGTTCTATTACTATTAACGACTGCAATATCAGATTATCTTTTTCTTTTCCTCTTTATTTAAAAGTTACTCCGTCTGAGCAATGTTTAGTACGTTTTATATTCAATAAACCTGAAATAAAATTTGATTCATTAATAGTTAAAGAAGAATATAATCCAGAAAAATTCCTAAATGAAGAAATAAAAATATCTAAAAAAGAGACAATAAAAGATAATACCCTAAAATTCTTAAAAAGATGGTCTTATAGAGAGGAAGAATTCACTTTTGGAGATGCTAAATTTCTAGTTCAAAGTAGAAGACTTACAATAGCTTTGAATAGTAATTTATGCGTTCCTATTATAGGTTCTAAATTTGGTAATTCCTTTGTGGAACGTTTTTTTTGTGATTATTTTAAAGAGATTTAGTGCGAACGAGTCGTTGTGTAAGTGATGAGATTGAGGCACAAAACCCGGCAGCCACTGTTTGTGTGCCTAACATAGTCCCTGAGGCCGACGACTCTAGAAAGTTAATCTGCTAAGCTTGAAAGTATAAGCGGTTTGAGGTCTTCTGCTATTTCTAACTATTTCATGCACCCGACGTGTAGGGGTAGACACCTGCTTCCCACGAAAGTTGGTTCCACGCCGCTGATGATAACCGTTAGCGGGAAAACAATGAGTAATACTCCAGGTAAGATTTCTTGTAGGACATTCGCCAGCAGCATCGCATATGTTGAAGTGCTCCCAAAGAATCTGCAAACAGAATCATTTTCCCATTGGCGCGATGAGCTAAAACAAGACTCTGTGGGAACAGCTCAAGTTTGAGTGAAAATGCCCTTAGCTCTGAAGATAGCACTGCGGTTCAGCAGGAGAAGCTCCAAAGCATTCTTTAAATAACTCCCTTAAAAAAATGTATGATATTGGGAAGCCACTTCCATTCTTAAATTAGCGATCGCAAAGAGTGGAAAAGACCAAATGCTAAAATTTAGATAATGATATTTGATTGGGATAAAAACAAGGCGAAAAAGAACTTATCTAAACATCAAGTCTCTTTTGATGAAGCTCAAACTGTATTTAAAGATCCGCTCTTTATCGATTTCTACGATCCCGATCATTCAGAAGATGAAGAACGATATCTGATTGTTGGAAAATCTAATCAAGGGAACTTGCTGATAGTTTCTTATACAGAAAGGAAAGTTCAATTCGGATCATTAGTGCCAGGAAACTAACAAAAGCGGAAAGAAAAGCATATGAGGAAGGATAATTTACAGATGGAAGATGATCTACGCTCAGAATATAACTTAAAAAATTTGCGAGTAAGAAGACTGGGAACTGAGCGTAAAAGCTTTGCCGGTCAAATTGTTCGCTTAGATCCTGATGTCGCAGAAATATTTCCTAATGCTGATTCTGTGAATGAAGCACTAAGATTTTTGATGAGAATTATGCAACAGAATCAAGATTCTATACCTAAGATTAATCCAGATGCAGTATCTCCTTCAACAATAAAAGATTGAAGAAGAATCTAAATTACTAAAGCGCAAGTTAAAATTACTCAAATTTTTGAAGTATTACAGATTTTTTTATTAAAGTAAAAGAAGCTATCAAAATATTTTTAAATCTTGTCTAATTACCAGGTTTCTCGCATGCTGTAAACTTAACTGGTAATTGTCTTGTATTCGCGATCTCGAAGAGATCCGCTTTGCGGGTCGCGAAAAAACCTACTATACACACTGCTGATAAACTATGCTTTAAGACTCATTTTCTAACTTCTAGTTTTGTTTTTTGTTATGACTTACGATATTGATAAAGATTATGATTTGTGGTTACAAGAACAGGCTAACTTTCTGCGATCGCACTCTTTTGAAAAGCTAGACATTAAAAATCTAATCGAGGAATTAGAAGCTTTGGTAAGAGGAGAAAAAAAGTGCAGTCGAAAGTTTTGCCTACCAGATTATCCTACACTTGTTGTTAGTCGATTATGGTCAAGAAGAAAGTGAGCGAAATCGGAATCACTGGAAAGCAGAGGTTAGTAGTTTCCAATTCCAACTTAGCAATAAAATAACTACTAACCTTATAAATTATCTCCATCAAAGACTTCCTAGACTGTATGCTAAAGCCAGAAAAACTGCCATTCTGAAAACTGGACTTAACCAACGATTTCCTGAAAATTGTCCTTATGCTTTGGAAGATATTTTAGGAGAAGAAGAGACTTAATTGGATTTTTAAACTAGATTTATTTTTTCGGTAATGCTTGTTAAAGGTTCCTCGTCGATCGCCCAATTAAAACAAATCTCGATCTTTCAAGATTTAGCAACAGCAGAACTGAAAAGTCTGGTTCCCCATAGTTACATTCGGGAGTATCAAAAAGATGAAATAGTCATGCAAGAAGGTGACCGCATTCCGCAACAACTTCATGCTTTAATCAGCGGAAGACTAGAAATTAAAAAGACTGCGACTAATGGCAAAGAAACAGTAGTGCGTCTGATTCCCCCAGGAGAACTTTTTGCAGCCCCAGCTATTTTTGGCAATGGAATTTCTCCAGCGACGGTAATCTGTCAAGTAGAGTCGCAAGTATTAACTATCGATCGCGAAGCTTTGTTAACAGCGATCTCTCACGCACCAGAAATTAGTTTAAGAATATTAGAGGTCTTTAACCAACGACTGCAACAACTTCACAGTACAGTTCATGGACTAATTTCCGAACGAGCAATGGTACGTTTAGTGAGATTGATTCAATATTACCGAGAGCGAGATGGAGCTGATTCTACCCCAGAAGGCGATCGCCTAAATATTAAATTACCTTACTATCAAATTGCTCGCAGCATTGGCATCACCTACGAAGAATGCGTGCGTTTGTTTAAAAAACTCAAAGGAATAGTGGTCTATAAAAGAGGCGGCACCATTATTATTCAAGACTGGTCAGAATTAGAAGCAGTTATTATGATTAGTTAATAGTCAGATAACCATTAAGTAACTCGACTGTTGTGATTTAGAAAGCGCGATCGCGTTTTTACCGACGCAAAATGGATAAAATTTGATTAGCTTTATTCAGTCAAGCAAATTTGCTTAAAAATGGATCTTGATGGTCTAAGATTTAGAGCGAATTAAAATATCAATTATGTCCCGAGCTAAAGTATTTATTACTCGTCGTCTTCCCAATATTGACCTAGCACGATTACATCAGATAGCAGAAGTAGAAACCTGGGAGGAAAAACAGCCCCCACCTTACTCGATCTTGCTAGATAAAGTGAAGCAGATAGATGGCTTACTGTGTTTGCTCACTGATGCTATCGATAAACAAATAATAGAAACAGCAACATCTTTGAAAGTCATCAGTCAAATGGCAGTTGGTTACGATAATATCGATGTTGCTACGGCTACAGCTAGAGGTATCCCTGTCGGCAATACTCCTGGTGTTCTTACTAATGCTACTGCCGACCTCACTTGGGCATTGTTAATGGCAGCAGCACGCAGAATAGTGGAGGCAGAAAAATTCGTTCGAGCTGGTCAATGGCAAACTTGGGAGCCAACTTTATTGCTAGGGGCAGATTTAAATGGTTCTACTTTGGGAATTGTCGGTTTTGGGCGCATCGGTCAAGCAGTTGCCCGTCGTGCCCAGGGATTTGACATGAAAATTCTCTATTACAGCAGACATAGAAAAGAATTAGCATTAGAACGGTCTCTAGGGTTAGAGTATGCAGAATTGTCAACTTTGTTGTCTGAATCGGATTTTGTTACTCTGCACGCTTCCCTCTCAGCAGAAACCTCTCACCTGATTAATGATCGCGCTTTTGAATTAATGAAATCTTCTGCCATTCTAATTAATACAGCCCGAGGTGGGATTGTAGATCCATCAGCTTTAGAGCGAGCTTTAAAGAATAATCAAATTGCTGGTGCTGCTTTGGACGTTACCGACCCCGAACCAATTCCCCTCGATAGCCCCCTCTTAAAACTAGATAACGTTATCATCACCCCTCATATTGGCAGTGCTAGCTACCAAACTAGAGCTAAGATGGCTCAAATGGCTGTAGATAATTTAATTGCTGGACTAGAAGCCAAAAGATTGCCCAATTGCGTTAATTATGAAGTGTATCATTAAGGAAACTAAAGGGCTTCAATGATATAAATCAAGGGCATTCTGGAGTTAAATGGCGCGATCGCAAAATAGACCAAATTTGATTTACTTTTTGCCCCAAGCTTATAGTTATCTTGAATGAGAAGAGCGGACAACAATACAGTCCATTAGCTGAAAAGCATGAATATTTTTGCCTCTATTATTGATCAACGTTTAGCATCAGTCATTGAATCTATTCGGCAACAGGCTGCTGAAGAACTAGGTATTAGTGAAGCAGGCAGGCTTAAGTCCTTAGCGTTTGTATATTTGTGTGTTCAAACCATCTTGGATTTGGAAGATTCGAGTGCTTTTGATTGTTTGACCGAAGGAGGTGGAGATTTTGGCGTAGATGCGATGCACCTTTCCGAAGAATATGACGGCGAATTCACGGTTAGTTTATTTCAGGGGAAATACAAAAACAATCTTGAAGGTAATGCTAATTTTCCCGAACAGGGAGTGACAGCTCTCATCAATGCAATTCGGTATTTGTTCGATCCCACCGCAGAATTAGAGCATCTTAATCCACGCCTGCTGACTAAAGTGGAAGAAGCTCGCAGCTTAATTAGGGACGGATATATTCCTCAAGTAAGGGTTTTGGCTTGTAACAATGGTTTAATCTGGAATAAATCTGCTCAGGAAGCGATTGATCGGGCTGGATTTGGAGAGCAAGTTACCTGGGAACATGTCAATCATGAACGTCTGGTCAAAATTCTACAGGCATCCAAACCAGTCAAGGATACTTTGCAATTAAGCGGCAAAGCCATAGTTGAAGATATGAATTTTAGTCGAGTGCTGGTAGGAAGAATTGCTGTAACTGAAATTGAGGCTCTCATCGAGCGGCATGGAGAACGGTTGTTAGAACGAAATATTCGCCGTTATTTAGGGTTAAAAGGAAATCGGGTTAATGAAGGGATTAGAAATACTTTAATGAGTGAGGAAAAGAATAATTTTTATTTTTATAACAATGGCATCACTCTGACTTGTAATGGTTTCTCCTACAATGCGCTGCAAAATGGTGATTATCAGGTTAGGTGTGATAACCTGCAAATCATTAATGGTGGACAGACATGTTTGACAATTTTCAAAACTCTCCAAGAGCCTAATGGATTCAATCTATTAGAGCAAAATAATCAAGCCTATGTTTTGCTCCGACTTTATCAATTACCCAGTGATAATGAAGATCTAGTTCGGAAAATTACTTATGCGACCAATAGCCAGAACCCAGTTGATTTAAAAGATCTGCGGGCTAATGATGATCGCCAGCAAAGGTTAGCAATGGATCTAGAGCAATTGGGATTTAACTATCGCCGTAAGCGTTCTGAGGATAGCATCAAAACTACAGATATTACTTCGGGAGTGGCAGCTCAAGCATTATTATCGGTTTGGCGGCAAAAACCTCATCAAGCAAAGTTTTTTACTCGTGAACATTTCGGCAAATTATACAATCTAATCTTTACTGAGCAGCTTAATGGTGCACAAGTTGTTATTGCAGTTCTCCTATACAGAATTGCGGAAAACCGCAGAAAAAGACCAGAAACTAATGATCCTGAGTTTGTTCGCTATGCTTCTTGTTTTATTGCGATGCAAATGGGGAAAAGGCTTTTAAATGCGATGAATCTCCAACTGAAGGAGCTTAACCACCAAAAGTTTCAGGATGCTCGTCAGCTTATCGAAGAAAAGGGGAGGGACTTTTTCAATGCTTCAGTACAGGATATTAAAAAGGCTCTTCGGGAATTGTATGGAGAGCAGGAAATTTCTTTGCAACAACTTTCTGCTACCTTCAGGCGTGGTGATTTGATCGAAAAGCTGCAAAATTTAGAAATTAATTGAATATATTTTCAATCATTGTAATGGATCAGACAAAATCGGTACGTCGTGCGGCAAAAAGGAAGCAGGCTTGAATATCTTCAGGTTCTAAATCGGGAAAATCTTCTAAAATTTCAGTAGTGCTGACATTTTCTGCCAGCATTTCTAGGATGTCGGTAACGCGAATCCGCATTCCTCGAATACAGGGACGACCTCCACACTGACCAGGGGTTTGGGTAATGCGAGATAACAAGCCAGTCATTGAGTTTATGATATGTTTAACCTTCAAATTTTATTTTATCAAACAGCTTTATTGTTAAGAGTTAATGAGTGATTGAAATCTTGAATCTTCTCTTATATTGTCAAAATCAGTATCAGTTTTTGCCATTTCTTGATATTGCTTGTCGAGAGAAATCGCTTTGGCTAAATTTTCAATAGCTGATTGTATTTGATTTTGTAGTGCAAAGTTGCAAGCGATGTCATACCATACATTAGCATTGTCAGGTTTAATTTCTAAAGCTTTATGGTATGATTTGAGCGCTTCTTTATGTCTTCCTAAATACATCAAAGCAACACCTCGTTCATCCCGTGCTACATCATTATCAGGATTAATTTCTAAAGACTTATCGTAGGATGAGAGCGCTTCTTTAAATCTTTTTAAATTTCTTAAAGCTATACCACAGTTAACCCACACTAAATCATCATCAGGTTTGATTTTTAAAGCTTTATTGAAAGAGGCGAGCGCTTCTTCGTGTCTGCCTAAGTTGCCCAGGACAACACCACGTTTATACCAAGCCTCATCTTTATCAGGATTAATTTCTAATGCTTTGTCGTAGGAGGCGAGCGCTTCTTCTAATCTGCTCAAGTTGCCCAGGACAACACCACGGTTATACCAAGCCTCATCTTTATCAGGTTTAATGTCTAATGCTTTGTCGTAGGAGGCGAGCGCTTCTTCATTTCTTCCTAAATTCATTAAAGCAAAACCACGGTTATACCAAGCGTAATCATTATCAGGATTAATTTCTAAAGCTTTATCATAGGAGGCGATCGCTTCTTCGAATCTGCCTAAATTCCATAAAGTAAGACCACGGTTATACCAAGCCTCATCTTTATCAGGATTAATTTCTAAAGCTTTGTCGTAGGAGGCGAGCGCCTCTTCATTTCTTCCTAAGTTATTTAGGGCAACACCACGGTTATACCAAGCCTCATCTTTATCAGGTTTAATATCTAATGCTTTGTCGTAGGAGGCGAGCGCCTCTTCATTTCTTCCTGAGTTCTCCATGGAAACACCACGATTATACCAAGCTTTATCATCATTAGGATTAATATCTAATGCTTTGTCGTAGGAGGCGAGCGCTTCTTCATGTCTTCCTAAATTCATTAAAGCAACACCACGATTATTCCAAGCGGCATCAAGATCGGGTTTGATTTCTAAAGCCTTATCATAAGATGCGATCGCTTATTCAGTTCTACCTAAGTTCCCTAAAGCAAGACCACGATGATAGCAAGCTACATCAAAATCAGGTTTGATTTCTAATGCCTTGTCGTAAGAGG
>JASJDR010000127.1 GCA_030065615.1 Xenococcus sp. MO_188.B8
CAAAAAGCTTTCCTGGTGCTTGTAGCGCAATGGTCCCACTTCGATTCCATCCCGAACTCGACAGTGAAATGTTGTTGCGGCGAAGATACTTGGGGGGTTGCCCCCTGGAACAATAGCTCAGTGCCAGGTTCATTATTCTCTAAATCAAAGGCTCTCGTTTATGATATAACGAGAGTTTTTTGGTGTTTTTGTTAATGAAAAATCTCTCCTGGTGGGCAATTAAGTATTTTCGCATCACGATTGCATTTTGGTTAGCAATCGCTGTAGCGGGAATCTTTGCCTTTAATTCTTTAAAATATGCCTTATTTCCTGATATTACTTTTCCTGTAATTGTTATCCGGGCTGAATCTAGTTTAGAACAGGTTGTAGAGGTAGAGCAAAATTTAACTATTCCGATAGAGTCTTCTGTCAAAGCTTTACCAGGATTAAGTGATATAGAATCAACCATCTATCCCAGACAAACAATCATTAGTTTGTTATTTGATACGGGCACTAATATTACAAATGCGGAAAATGATGTTAATCATGTTCTCGAAAGAATGTCTTTTCCTGAAGATGCTAGTTGGAATATTATTGCCATCAATCTCAATGAATCTGCTGTTGTTAGTTACGCTGTCATAAGCGATCGCTATTCGATACCAGAATTGACCCAAATTGCTCAAGATAAGATTATTCCTGTGATTAATTCGATCACAGGGGTTCAAAGGGTAGATTTGCTAGGGAATACTCAAGAAAATGATAACTTAATTCACTTTAATGGCCAAAATGCGATCGCGATTCGGATTGTTAAAAATGAAGCGGAAAACACTCTAGAATTAGTTCATAAATTAGCTGAGAAAACTCAAGAATTGCAGCAGCAATTAACAGATATTCAATTAGTAGTAGCTGAAACTCAAGCTAAATATATTAAAGAAGCAACTCAGGCTACGGTAGATGCTTTAGGTTGTGCAATCTTATTAGCTATTGCCACCATTTTTGTTTTTTTAAAGAACTGGAAAGCTACCTTAATAACTGCGATTGCAATTCCAATTTCTTTATTAGGAACTTTTATTGTGATGGCAATTGCAGGATTCAATTTAGAAACCCTAACTTTATTAGCTTTAGCTTTAGTTATTGGAATTATTGTTGATGATGCCATTGTCGAAGTAGAAAATATCATGCGTCATGTTGAAGCGGGAGAAACCCCTCGACAAGCTGCTTTACTGGCAACTAAAGAAATTGGGTTGACAGTTTCTATTTCTACTTTGACTATTGTGGCAGTATTTTTACCCGTTGCTTTAATGGGAGGAACATTAGGTCAATTTTTTCTTCCCTTTGGGTTTACTTTATCTGCAGCTGTGGTAATTTCTTTGTTAGTTGCTCGGACTTTATCTCCCGTATTGGCAGTATGCTTTTTAGAGAATAGAGAGAACAAAGCCGTAGACTATCAGAAGCATCAGCAAGAGAGAAAGACAGCAAGAAAAGGAAATAATATTGCTAATTTTTATAGTTATTTATTGTCTTGGTCATTATCTAACCGTAAGCTAGTTATCGCGATCGCGTTAATGATTTCTGTGATGGGAGTTTCCTTGATTCCTTTAATTCCTCAAGGATTTATTCCACAGTTAGATCGAGGAGAATTTAATCTTGTTTACACAACAGCTTTGCCTAATATCAAGCAGCAACCAACAAAAGACAAGCAAGTAGAAGATTCCGAAAATATTAATCAACTAAAGGATAAAAAGTCTAGTTTTAGTTGGTTAAAAAAACTTGCCCAATCTCCAGAAGAAATTCTGTTACGCAGAACCCTCAGAATAGGAGAAAAGTTGGAACAGATTCTATTAGATAATCCCGAAGTAGAACATATTTACACTATTGCAGGCATTCGCGGTGAAATTAATAAAGGAAAAATATATATTAAACTCAAATCCAATCGAACCTTAAGTACTGAAGCCGTTAAAACTCAAATTCGCGATAGCTTACCAGAATTACCTCAAGTAATAGTGAGCATCGAAGATATTCCTTTTGTCGATTCAGGAGAACATATTGCTTTTAAACTTGCTTTAGTCGGAGAAAATTTACAATCTTTAGAAGCTACGGCAACTGCCTTAAAAAATCAAGTAGAACTCCAATTACCTCAATTAGTTGATGTCAAAATAACAGGAGAAGAACTCCCCATAGAAACCATTACTCGTTTTAATCAGCAAAGAGTAATTTACCTAACAGCTAATCTGGCTCAAGATACTGCTATTGGAGATATTACCCCCAAAGTAGTTGCAATCGCAGAACCTTTGCTGCCTCCTAACGTTACGATTAAATTAGAGGGAGAATCTTCTAGGTCGAAACGGATTTTAGGCGAATTTGGTCTAACGATAATCTTATCAGTCGGTTTGATGCTAGTGGTTTTATATTTACCATTTCGCCGCTGGTTAGAACCTTTGGTAATTGGGTTATCTCTTCCCCTAGCGATTATTGGCGCGATGCTAGCCCTATTGATAACTCAAAGTGATTTTGGCATGATTTCTTTGATTGGATTAATCTTTCTCTTAGGTTTGTTAGATAAAAATGCTCTCCTAATAATGGATTATGTGAATCAACTCCGTAAATCGGGGATGACGCGTACTAAAGCAATTATTGAAACGGGAAAAATTCGCTTACGACCCATAATTATGACTTCTAGCTCTACTATATTAGGAATGTTGCCCATTGCTTGGGGATGGGGTGCCGGTTCGGAGTTACGTCAACCGATGGCAGTTGCTATTATTGGGGGTTTACTGGCGTCTTCTCTGTTGAGTTTAATTGTTGTTCCTGTGCTCTATACTTTGTTAGAAGATTATTGGATTAAGAAAAAAAGCTCTTAGCCATAACATATAGAATTGGAATTAGAAGAGCTCACAGTCAGAATTAATCTAGGTGAGGAAAGATTGATTGCTGTAGAAAAAGGTGAGGAAAAAATTGCTGTTGAAATTAAAAGGAGAATAAAGTTGAATTAACATCAGGATTAAACTATTTCCTAGAATCTTTTAGAAATATAGCCAAACATTACAGTTGTTACAACAGGTAACATTTTGCTGCCGACTGTTCACTATTTACTGAAAAAATGCCACGTTAGCGTTTACAATCCGATCAGCCAATAATTAAGAAAAAATAACAACTATGTCAGTCGAGGGAGTACAACCAAAATTAATCATTCATGGTGGTGCGGGTGGTCATCTTCAAAGCGAAGCAGGAGAAATCATTGTTCGTCAAGCTCTACATTCCATTGTCGAAAAAATGTATCCGCTGCTCCTAGAAGGTGAGCATGCTACCGAAGTCGCAGTTAAGACTTGCCAGCTTTTGGAAGATAAGACCATTTTTAATGCTGGTACAGGTTCTGTACTACAATCAGACGGACAAATCCGCATGAGTGCTTCTATAATGGATGGAGCTAAGCAGCGTTTTAGCGGAGTTATTAATGTTTCTCGTGTCAAAAATCCCATCGCAATAGCTCAGTTTTTACAAGGCGAAGATGATCGTGTATTGTCAGATTATGGTTCTGCTGAACTATTACGAGAACTCAATGTCCCGATTTACGATCCCTTAATCGATATCCGGCTCAAAGAATGGATGCAAGAGCGTTACGACCATTTTCACCATAAAATGGCTGGGGTAGTAGCAGAACAGGAATTGACTCTGCCCCATGAAGCACGAAGAGGTACAATTGGCGTAGTTGTTCTAGATCGCTATGGCAAAATTGTTGCCGGGACTTCTACCGGCGGCAAAGGTTTAGAAAGGATTGGTAGAGTTAGCGATTCTGCAATGCCAGCGGGTAATTATGCTAATAAGTATGCAGGAGTATGTTGCACTGGTATCGGTGAAGATATTATCGATGAATGTTTAGCGGCCAAAATAGTTATCCGTGTTACTGATGGGTTACCGCTCCAAGAAGCTATGTTGCGATCGATGAAAGAATGTCAGGAAAACAAGCGAGATCTGGGAGTGATTGCCATTTCCCATGACGGAGAGATTGCCTGGGGTAAAACTAGTGAGGTGATTTTAACTTGCTATCATGATGGAGAAAAAATTGGGGACTCTTTAGATTGGGAAGACGAGGACAAGGAGTTGATAGACTTTAGAAGATAAAGGCTCAAGGCTGAAGGAGAAGTAAAAAGCAACTGATAGCGTGAGTTCGATAAGATTAAACCAATAATTAAACACGACCGCGATTTGTGATAATGATGCGATCATCTAGAACAAAACTACTGCAAATGATAAATATTGAACTCACGTGTTCCCTCTCTTCATCAGCGTGCCCTCTTACCCCAATTATTATCTTATTTTATTGTTTCAAGTTCAGAAATCATTTCAGTTTTTGAATTCAAAAAAAGGATAACCAAAAATTCGTCTTCTTGACCTTTGTTGATAATCCCATCTGCAAATCCGAGAGAACTTCCAGCAACATAGTTTTGAAATAGAACAGAATATCATTCAGGGTCTCCACAATCACATTCTTCTACAACGCGAAGAGTCTCAATTTGTGATAAATATTTTTCGATATCCAATCCTGATTTATTTTGCTCATCAGAAAGCGCTGTATTTATCAATTCAATCTCTTGCTGTGTAAGTTTTCGATTCATTCTCATTAAAGATAACTATGAACTATATGGAAACTTTCTAGATATTCACCTCATATGGAATAAATTAAAGAATTTTTTTATATATTTACTCCAGGTAGAATAGTATTAAGAAACTTTCAGTATATAAGCAATTGATATCGAAAAAAAAGTTCTTAATACTATGCCAAATAATTATAATATCAAGGATTTTTCAGAATATTATCTTATAAAAAAAATTCAACTAAAATACACATAATTTATCAATTTTAATAAAAACATTAGATCCAGAGTTTCAAATAGCGATCGCGAAACTAACCGCAACAATTATATGATGTTGGCTAATAGTTTTTTTAGTAAGTGAACACAAAGCGATCGCAGTTTGTCATCTAGTCACGTCAATGCTAATCATGTTAATGTGTATATTATTCCAAAAAATACACATAAATGTCATATGAGAACAAACATTGTAATAGATGACGAACTGATGGCTAAAGCTCTCAAAGCAACCGGACTGACCACGAAAAAAGAGGTTGTAGAACAAGGGCTTAAGCTACTAATTAGACGCCAAGAACAGCAGTCGATTAGAGACTTGAAGGGCAAGCTAAGGTGGGAAGGGGATCTTGATGAATTGAGAGGCCGCAAATGATTCTGGTCGATACCAGTGTTTGGATTGACTATTTCAACGGAAAAGAAGATACCCACACCGAAATCCTCGATTCTTCCATTGTCGATGGAACAGTTGCTATTGGCGACATAATATTTTTAGAAATACTCCAGGGCTTTAGAAACGACACAGATTATCAGAAAGTTAGATCTAGGTTAGCAACTTTGGATCAGTATGAACTTTTTGGTAATGATATGATTTATAGATGCGCCGAGAATTATCGAACTTTAAGAAAAAAAGGAATAACAATACGAGCGACAACCGACGTCATTATCGCTACCTACTGTATTAAACATAAATTACCGTTATTATTCATCGATCGAGATTTCATTCCTTTTGTTAATCATCTTGGCTTAATCTCCGTAATTGTTGAAACATAAATTTCAACAGAAATCCTATCAACTACCAAATGCGATCGCGATTTCTCAATCGAAGTTAGCAAAATTGACAATCTACTGAAAACCGAAATCGACAGTGTTGAAGAAAATCCCTTCTTCCTTCTGCCCTTATGAGAAGCGGCTTGCCCTTATTATCCCGCTTGATATTATCTCCATTCGAGGATAATATCCCACGTAGATGTGACGAATGGGGGTATCCTTGAGGACTGCCCTCTGCCTTCAAGGGCGAAGCCCTGGTCAGTTTAGTGTTCAAAAATATTGCTGTACCGCATCAGATCGAGGTCAACAAAGACTGGGATACATTTAAAGCATTTTTGTGCCAATTCCCAGCGGTTTTCTCGCTTGAGCATTTCAGTTAACTTGGTTTGAGCATCTATTAAATAGCGCACATCATTAGCAGCATAACTAAGTTGCTGTTCTGAAAGACGATCAAGATCTCCCCAATCTGAACTTTGGGCACTTTTATCCAATTCGGTTCCTGTAAATTCCAAGACTAGACTTTTTAAGCCATGATTAGAAGTATAGGTACGAGCTAGTTTACTAGCGATTTTGGTACAAAAGATGGGGGTGGTTTCAACCCCAAAAGTGTAACGAAATTGAGCCACATCAAAACGTGCAAAATGGAATACTTTGGTGATCTCCTCGGCTTCTAACAATCGTTGCAAATTGGGGGCAGAAGTTTGCCCTTGTTCAATCCGCACTGCTGTGGCGTATCCTTGAGGATCGCATAATTGTACTAAACATAAGCGATCGCGTCCAATCACCAAGCCCATAGTTTCCGTGTCGATCGCGATCGCATCTGCTGCCAAATAACGTGCCATACTGCCATTATCAAGATCGCCGTCACAAATTTTAAAATTATCCAAAATCATGAGTTATTTTCTGTCTACTTGTCTATCGGTAATAATTTAGAGCACAAAAATTCAGATTGCATATAGTAAATCAAAAAAAATCGCTAACGGTAAGACCAAAAAACCAATAGCAATGAGTGAAGCCAAGAAAAACGCGATTATATAAACCACGGAACTCCAAGTAGAACTTAATAGTCCTAAAGATTGCCAAGCACTCCAAAAACCATGACGCAGATGTAATCCCAACAAGATCATTACTCCTAGATAACCAAAAGTATAAACAGGATTACGAAATGTTTCGATTACTAATTTTGCGAGATCTCGCATCACGACTCCATTAACTGAAGTTGAATAGTAAGTACCAAATTTAAAGCTTGACAAATGAAAGACCAAAAATACCAGCAATACTAGCCCTGTAACTATCATAGAACGGGAACTGAGGGACTGTTTGCTGGGTTCTCCCGCAGATTTAAGCATCTTATATTTTATAGGTCGCGATCGCTCACTCTTAATGCGGATTACTATTCCCAACCAAGCATGAATGATTACTATTCCCAATAAAAAAATTTCAAATAAGAATAGTAAAATTCCCCAACTATTAATAAAATGAGCCAATTGGTTATAAGCATCAGGACTAGCAAACAAAACTAAGTTTCCTAGCATATGAACGCCAACAAACAGAGTCAAACCTAAACCAGTAATCCCTGTTAGGAGCTTTTTTCCCACAGAAGAATAGAAAAAATTCCAGATCCTTAAGCGTTCTTTCGTAACATTCATCATTGATCATTCAACATTTATCAGCTCTTACTCTCTACTTTAGTCTTCTCCGTCATCATCGCTAATCCTTGATCACGAATTTTTAATTTACTCATTCTCCATTCCTCGCCTCTTGGTGAGGGGCTGTCTTTCGAGGAAACCTCGAAAGGAAGACGGGATGTCGAGCGAGAGGGATGGCGCCCTAAAGGATACCCCTTCGGATAAGGTTGCCTCCGACATTTCAGCCGTCTGTCTTGTACGCCCCGTGCGTGACGCGAAGCTAGTCCTCAAGGATATGCGGAGCGGTATCCTTTAGGGCGTCTCTTGGTTGGCGTTTCTTAGCCCAGAACACGAAGCTGGGCTTGTCCCCAGAACACGGAGCTGGGTAAACAGATCGGTGCTCTGGATAAACGAATTAAAAATCCGTAGGGTCGCATCGCTTCCTTGTTCCTTATTTGTGAGATAATTCTTAGAGGATATTTTAAGATTTGTTATATTTTATTAAGGCAATGAGTGAACCAGGCATAGAAAAAAGGTTAAACGAACCAGGTCAAGAAAAAACCCTAGCCGAACAAGCACCTTCTAGTTACGAATGTCGTGCTTGTGGATATGTTTATGAACCAGCCAAAGGAGATAATCAAGGCAATATTGCCCCTGGTACGCTGTTTACAGACTTACCAGAAAGTTGGCGTTGTCCAGTTTGTGGAGTGCCGACCTCCCAATTTATTGATATTGGAGCAACTGGCGCACCTTCAGGATTTGCCGAAAATTTAAATTATGGTTTTGGGGTTAATCGCATGACTCCTGGTCAAAAAAACCTCTTGATATTTGGGGCTTTGGGTTTAGGTTTTTTATTCTTTCTCAGCTTATATGGTCTTCACTAATCCTAATCTTTTGATAAAAGCAAGTATATGAATTTATTGGTGCAAAAACTCAAACAAATAGCAATTTTCATCGTTGTCAGTTTATTTTGTATTAGCTGTAGCCAAATTACTTCCACTAATACTAATCCTTGGAAAGTCTTAACTTTACCCACTGAAGCAATTTTTGCTGATGTCGCTTTTACTGATGATCCCGATCATGGTTGGTTGGTGGGAACCCAGGCTGCTTTATTTGAAACTACAGATGGTGGCGATAGTTGGGCAGAAAAAGTTATTGATTTCGGCGACGAAAAAATATCCTTTAGTGGGGTCAGTTTCTGTGGTGAAGAAGGTTGGATTGTCGGCAAACCTTCTATTCTTTTACATACTGACGATGGCGGTGTAAGTTGGTCACGAATTACTCTAAGTAGTAAGTTACCAGGCAGTCCTGATGGTATTATTGCTCTAGCAGCCAATTCTGCGGAGATGGTCACAGATTTAGGTGCCATCTACGAAACTAAAGATGGTGGTCAGAATTGGAAAGCTTTAGTAGAAGGTGCTGTCGGGGTAGCTCGTAATATTGAGCGTTCTGAAGATGGTAGATACGTTGCTGTTTCTGCCAATGGTAATTTCTACTCAACTTGGGAACCTGGTCAAACTGAATGGACTCCTCACAATCGTAACTCTTCTCGCAGATTACAAAATATGGGTTTTAGCCTAGACGGTGATCTCTGGTTATTAGCTCGTGGTGGAGTGGTTCAATTTAGTGATACAGGAGAAGAAGGAGAATGGAGTGACGCCATTTATCCCGAATTTTCTGGTAGTTGGGGATTACTAGATATTGGCTATCCTACGACCGATGAAGTTTGGGTTGCTGGCGGCAGTGGCAACTTACTATACAGTCCCGATGGCGGAGAAACTTGGCAAAAAGATCGAGAAGTAGAAGATGTTCCTTCTAATCTCTATAAGGTAATCTTCGAGTCTCCTGAACAAGGATTTATTTTGGGAGAAAGAGGAGTATTACTAAAATACGAATCAAGTTCTGATGCAGCTTGAATTATCTCTCATGAGTTATGAGAGAATTATGTAAACTATGGTAAACAACTTTTAAGAAAGGAGAAGACTTAATTATGGCAGGTACTACTGGGGAACGACCATTTTCCGATATTATTACCAGTGTTCGTTACTGGGTAATTCATGCTATTACCATTCCGATGCTCTTTATTGCTGGATGGTTATTTGTTAGTACTGGCTTAGCTTACGATGCTTTTGGCACGCCCCGTCCTAATGAATATTACACTCAATCTCGTTTAGAATTACCGATTGTTAACGATCGCTTTGATGCTTCACAGCAAATTACAGAATTTAACCAATAACCACATTTACAAACTAAATCAATAGGTAAAATAGATATGACAAGTCAAACTCCTAATCAACCAGTCTCTTATCCCATTTTTACTGTGAGATGGATTGCGATTCATACTCTAGCAGTACCCTCTGTGTTCTTTTTAGGTGCGATCGCAGCTATGCAATTTATTCAACGATAGGTGACACAATCATGGAAAGAAACGACAATCCCAACAAGCAACCGGTAGAATTGAACAGAACTTCTCTTTATTTAGGATTACTTCTGGTTGCCGTTCTCGGTATTCTGTTCTCTAGTTATTTCTTTAACTAATAGAGTGTAATTATTTAACTTATTCAAAACAAGCAAGTAGGAGGAAAAAATGTTTCAAGATGGAAGAATTCCCCTGTGGATCGTTGCGACTATAGCGGGAATGGGTGTTATCGTTGTTGTAGGTACCTTTTTCTACGGTGCTTACGTTGGCGTGGGATCTGCCATGTAGTTCTAGTATCTTACGAATTTTTTTAACCGCCTGTTTCCTGTAAGCTGGCGGATTTTTCAATTTCGATTAGGGAATCAGGATTTTGGTGCGATCCTGGTGAGGTCTTCTCTCCTAGAAAACCGATTTATTCATAAAACTTCTACCTATTTCCCACCTATTTAAGATAATTGGGAGAATAATGCTGCGATTATTCTCCCCTGATGCCTGTCAATAGGTTAAAAGCAAGTTTATCAGTAATCTTTTACCTCCTCCGATAACGAAACCTTTTAAATTTAGCAATCTAAAGTGACCAAAGGTTAAAGCGTTATTTTGGAATTTGAAAATTGTTGAAGTCCCCCCTGTGCCGCCGCGTTTTTCGGTCGAATGAACGGGAGATGTATGGTAAAACAACTACCTTGTCCAGGCTGGCTATTGACTTCAATCGTTCCTCCGTGTTTTTGAACAATAGCGCGGGTGATGGTTAATCCTAAACCCAAACCTTCTGGTCGCTTGCTTTTTGCCAGTTTGCCTCGCCAAAAAGGCTGAAAAATTAACGGCAAATCGCTAGCAGAAATGCCCATTCCCGTATCTTGAATCGAGATAATAACAGTGTCTCTGGCCAATTTGGCCGATACCAAAACTTTTCCTCCAGATTCTGTATAGCTAAAGACATTTTCTAAGAAATTTTTCAACATACGATCTAATTCAGCCGTATTTCCCTTAATGTAAATGTCGTTTAGGTTCTGGATTTGAAAGTCTATGCTCTGGGAATCAGCTAAAGGAGCGAATTGTGCATTCAAATTTTGTAACAATAGATTCAGAGAAACATCAGAAAACTCTAACTCTTCTAGATTAGATGTTAGGTCAATGCGAATGAGCAGCAGCAAGTCCTCAATTAAAATTTTTAGTTGTTCGACGGCATCGTTGATGATTTTCAGTTTTCTGGTATCGGAAGGCTGGATTTCATCTGTGTGAGTCAGCAAAATTTCCGTAGCCATACTAATTCTGGTTAAAGGAGTACGTAGTTGATGAGAAACATCATTGGTAACCTGCTTAAGTCTTCTCAAACCTTGCTTTACAGGCATCATCTTTTGTTGAGCCAAATAAACACTGTTCATACTAATTAAGAGCAGTGCTAGAGCCCCCCCCAATGCCAATCCTAACTGCAGCCTGTTGCGAATCAGTTCTGCTTCCTCAGTAGACTCACTAGCTCTAATGTAACCTTCTAGTAGTAGAGATTCACTATCCAGATTTCCTGTGTACACAGCAATGGTTACACTGCGAACATGACCCCAAGATTTAAATTGGGGAAAGTCTTCCTTGCTATAATCAGTAACGATGTTTGACTTTAAAGACGATTCTAACAAGCTTGGACCTTCTCTAGCCAAAAGCTTGCCATCACTATCAAACCACTCCAAACTCTGTTTATGTTCGGCAAACAGGTTTCTCCAGGGACCTTCTCGATCCAATTTTTGCAAACCTTCGGTTTTAACTATATCTAAACTAGGAGCTGCTACTTCCACTAAGTTAAGTAGTTTTTGGTTTGACTGTTGTTCAAGATTGCGGAGGATAAAAAAGTATAAACAGAACTCTGAAACGCCTATAAGAGCGATCACAGTAGTTAAATAAGTCAGGATTAAACGCCTTGATGGAAGAGGAAGACTTCGCCTCAAAAATTGAGTGGTAATAGTGATTAAAGACATTAAAGAGAATTTGTTACTAAATTTTAACCATTAAAAAAAAGATAATTTAAGGAGAGATCGCTATAAAATCTTTTAAAACCTTCTTTAAACCGCGTCTAGTTTGAAAACTATATTTTTTGTAGTCGTTGAGGTTAAAGGTGGAAGGTTAAAGAGGTTCGTTAAACAAACTATGCGATGCTTGCACCCATCCCATTGGGGTGCCAACGAACCCGCAAAGGGTTCCTCCACAAGGGCATCGGTGCGGTTTAATCCAGAACACGGAGCTTGGCTTGTCCGTGAACGCTCACCAAGATAGGGAAAAGCTTCGACGAACGACCCTGCGGTTCCAAGATGGTAGTTCGAAAGGTTGATCTACTTCTAATTACCCCTCATTTCTACCCTGCTGCTTTTTAAGCAGCCAAGGAACCCGCGAGTCGGAATCTATCTTTCTCTTTCAAAACCGCAGTTTTGAATGTGAACGCAATTTAATCATAAGTTAGAGAAGGTTACAAACTTGGAACTGAATATCTATTCTCAATTAAGTAGATCGGGTAAATTAAGGTGATTTCTGATCAAGAACATACCATTTAGGGGCGCATCACGATGCGCCCCTAAAGGAATTAATAAATCTAATCAAAATCTGAAATATATATTTCAATAAATTACCTAAACTCAACTATGTTGATGTTTTGAAAGTAGACTTGTAGATTTATTGTTTGATTGATAGCAAGTCGAAGGGAGTTTAGTTTTTTGTTAGATAGTTCAGTTTATTGATGTTTGTCTACTTAATTAGAAAGAATTATAAAGAGCTCTCAGCAACTAAAATTTAGCAGCAAAAATACTAAATGTTATGAGTTGTTTGAACTAATGGTAAGTAGACGCGAAAGCAAGTTCCGACACCGACTTGACTCTCGACTGTAATCTGGCCTTTATGCTGTTGAACGATGGTTTTAGCGATCGCTAAACCTAAACCCGTACCCTCTGTTTCTTGTTTGCGAACCCGTTCATCTCGCCAAAAACGTTGAAAGATATGAGATAAATGTTCAGCAGCAATTCCGATTCCTGTATCTTTAACGATAATCAAAGCACTTTGTTTGGACTCCTGAAGAGAAAAACTTACTTGACCGCCTTTCTCAGTATACTTAAAGGCATTTTCTAGCAGGTTAGCAAACAACCTATTTAATTGCGACGCATTTCCTTTAACTACCAAGGGAAGATTGAGATCTAGTTGAAAATCAATTGTTTTATTGGCAGCAGCTGCCATCAAAGGTTCCGCTAGCTGCTGCAACAGTTGGTCGATTCTAATATTTGATTTTTCGGAGTAGCTGAGAGTAGAAGTATCATCTGTTCGAGCTAAAAATAACAAGTCGCCTAAAAGCTGTTTCATTTGCTCTGTAGAGTTACTGATAATTTCCAATTTTTTTTGCCCTAAAGAGCTTTGGAGATGTTCTGGATAACTCAATAGAATTTCTGTTGCAAAGCTAATCTTGGTCAGTGGAGTACCAAGCTCATGAGAAGCATCAGCAGCAAACTGTTTGAGTTGCTGAAAGCTTCGGAGAGTAGGCTTAAAAGCTTGATGCGACAGGTAAACACTACTAACACTCACTAGGAACATAGCTGTTGCTCCTCCCAGCCATAACCCCAATTGCAGTTGATTTAATGCTGAATCAACCATACGGGTGGATTCGCTAGCTCTGATGAAACCTTTGAGTTTTAAGGTATTCTTTTCAACCTCATCAGCATAAACAGCAACAGTCACGCTGCGGATATTATCCCCATCTTGAAAAAAAAATGAATTTTTACTGGAAGTAGAAGTTAACAAGCTTTTGGCGAAAGGTGCTTCCGGAAAAAATTTTCCTTCCTTAGCTAAAGTTTGACCATCAACTTCAAACCACTCTAAACTTTGTTTTTTACGAGAAAAAAGCTCTTGCCAAGTTAATTCGCGGTCTAAATCTTGTATACCTTCTTCTTTAACAATATCAAGACTGGGAGCTGCGGCTTGTGCTAGTGTAATCAGTTCGTAGTCTAACTGTTGGCGCATACTACGAGCAAAGAAGATATAAAGTGATGTTGCCGAAATGCCGAAAATAGTTGCCATTACTACTAGATAAACTAGAATTAGACGTCGGCGCAATTCAGGAATATCCATGTTGGAGATTTTGTTTGAGGCGGTAACCCAAGCCATAAACTGTTTCAATAAAATCATCCGCAGCTCCAGCTTTTGACAGCTTTTTCCTTAAACGTCTCATATGAGTTTTAACGGCATTCTCGTCAGGTGGGTCATCAAAAGACCAAAGATTGTCCAAAATTTTGCTCCGACTCAAGAGGCTACTGCCGTTACGCAGAAAGAGCTCTAGCAAGCTATATTCTTTGGGGGTTAATTTTAAAATTCGCTCCCCATAGGTCACTTCGCAAGTATTGGAATCAAGAGATAAATCTCCCCACCTCAAAACCGGAGATACTGAAACAGTTCTGCGGCGTAGTAGAGCGCGAATCCTGGCCAACAACTCGCCCAATTTATAGGGTTTGACTACATAGTCATCTGCCCCTGCATCGAGACCGGTGATTTGATCTTCGGTAGAGTCTTTAGCAGTTAACATTATAATCGGCATTTCATACGCCTTAGCCCTTAATTGGCGACAAAGATCAACACCGTTCAGCCTGGGTAACATAACATCAAGCATAACTAGATCGTATTCACAGGCTTCTACAAAATCCCAACCCTCTTCACCATCACTGGCTACATCAACCAGATATCGCTCTCCAATTAAAACTTCCGAAAGCAGTTCGCTAATTTCTCGATCGTCCTCGACTAATAAAAGTTTCACAGTTCCTCCTTTTGTAAAAAAACTCTGGGAAAAAAACTTAGGTTTTTAAATTTGTGACTTATATGCGCTGTACGCGCTAGATACTTCTGAGCTAGTTGTAATTACGTAGTTAGAACGCTAAAATGTGTACAATGAAACAAATGTGGACAACTGGGTAATAGATTTGACTCGCCTCAATGTTTCCATGTCCTCTAGTTTAAGACATTTCACAAAAGCAAATAATAGGGTGATTCTAAGTTACATGTTAATTGTAAAAAAAAGGGAAAGGATCATAAGTGTATTTGCTTACGTAGTACAACATCAACTGTAAAAAATATAATAACCGGTAGTAAGTATATTTAACTACAAAACAGTGTTTATGTCAATTATGGTCAACTATGCTCTGTTTCCCTACCTGATGCTTATTATTTGAACGAACTAGAATTTTTGAAAGCTTGCAATTTTAGTAATAGCAATGGTTTGAGCTTTTAATAATTAGTATTGTTACCAGTTTGTTACTTTTTCGTTCCAAGTTCGTCACTTCCAAAAGTTTAGTCTATGACCGGAACCAACGCTCAACCCATCAATCACTATCACTATCTAAGTCCAGAGGAATACTCGATTATGACTGCTTCTAAATTGAAATTGATTACTACAGACGTTCGAAAGAAAACTCTTATGAGCGTCCGAACTCAAGGAACCAGAACTAAGATTGCTAACAACAGACATATTGCTGCTGGTTCAATTATTACCAGTCAGATTGCTGCCAATAGTTTACCTTCAGTAGATTCTGTAACCCGTGAAAGAGAAACCAAGTTTTTTTAAGAGACCTATTTAAATTTAAAGCATCTCTATTTATTTGGCAATGAGCCTAAGAATAGTATGTATATTTGCAGAAAACATAGGGTAGTGATTGAAATTATAACCTGTAAAGTTTATCGCTTTATACATTGAGCTGTAAGAGAATCTGATTCTGATCACAAGTAAAAATTATGACATCTATCTTTCCCAAACGTAAATCTCCTCTTGGCCAACTCAAAAATCAGTTTTTTGGCAATGCGGAGCAATCCCTCAAAGAAGCTTATGAAGCCGCTTCGAAAATTAAATCAATTGAGAATCACTACTTTAGCGGCTACAGAATACCTGTAGAATCCCTGCAAAACGATCAATTGCAAGAAGAAGTGCTAGAAAATTTAGCAATTCTCCAACGCCGACTGGAAGAATTTAACGCTAGTAATTCTGGTTCTGGTAAGCCTAATTCGAATCAATTAGAAAAGCTTATTTTTGCCGAAGGTATATTTGCTAATTACGCCGTTGCGCTGAACCAACCTTCTGCTTTAGTCCCTTTACCTCAAGACAATCAAGGGCAGTCGTCTTTATCGACTCCAAATATAGCTGATGTTCCATCCACAACGAATAGAGCTAACCCTGCTCAGCAGAAGCGAAAAAGTGGTTCATCTTCTACTGGGGGTTTACCAGGAGGGGCTTTCCCTGGAGGTTTGCCAGGGTCATCGGTCAGCAACGCCTTCAGTAGGATCAAACAAGACCTCAACCCCAAGTCAGAACAAGAGGTAGTTGATGAGTTTCGCCGTTCCAGACAGGTTACTGTTATTGGTGTGAGACTGCTAGCATTACTAATTATTGTGCCTATTTTGTCTCAGCAGCTATCTAAACACTTTTTGTTTGCCCCTATTGTCGATCAGTATAGAGGCGGAGACGAAGCTGTAATTACGATAGATAAGTTAAACTCCGAATGGAAAGAAGAAGCGCTATCAGAACTTAATGCCTTCGAAGAAGAGCTGAAGATGGATCATCTGCTTAGAGGTGTTCCTCCCATGGCTCCAGAAATAATGGAGGAGAAAGTTCAGGAAAAAGCTAATGAAATTGCTGAAGAATTCGATAACAAACGGATCAATGCCATTAGTAATGTCTTTGCCGATCTCGTTGCTTTATTTGCTTTTGCTGCAGTTCTCATAATGAGAAGAAAAGATATTAATGTTCTCAAGTCATTTATCGATAAAATTGTTTATGGTCTGAGCGATAGTGCTAAAGCCTTTGGTATTATCCTGTTCACCGATATGTTTGTAGGTTTCCACTCTCCCCACGGTTGGGAAGTCTTATTAGAAGGGTTGGCAAACCATTTGGGAATTGCAGCCAGCCATAGCGGCATCTCCCTGTTTATTGCCACAGTTCCCGTATTTATGGATACGATGATGAAATATTGGATTTTTAAATATCTCAGCCAGCTATCTGCTTCTACCGTAGCTACCTTAAAAGAAATGAATGAATAAGAAATAGCTGTTTGGCTAGTTGCAGAGATTTTACTTAACTTTTGGGGACTTAGATAACCTGGAATATTAATTCAACAATCAAGTCCCCAAAAATTTTTCATTTTTTGATGTCAGGAATCGGGAGTTGGGAGTTGGGAACAAACTTCTTCTCGTGATTCCTTTCTCGTAAATTCCTACTTATCGAAAAAATAACTTTTTAACTTTAGGCTTTTCTCGGAGAATTCTATGTTATTTATCGCGGCAATTTTCATAACCTTAATACCCCCGTTACTGATGATGCTAATTGTCTTTGCTCCCGATGCTTATGACTAAAGACTAACCAGTAACCAATTAATTAACCGAACTACACTAAAAAGTAAGCATTAGTTATGGAACTTCTTTATCAATATGCCTGGCTAATTCCTGTGTTGCCACTATTAGGAGCGACACTTGTTGGTATTGGTCTAATATCACTTAATAAATTAACTAATGACCTCAGACAAATTAATGCCATCTTTATCATTTCCTTAGTAGGAACTGCGATGGTCATGTCCTTTGGACTCTTCTGGAGCCAATTCCAAGGACATGAAGTATATACGACAACTCTAGAATGGGCATCAGCCGGAGACTTTCACCTCCAGATGGGCTATACCATCGATCATATAAGTTCTTTGATGCTGGTTATTGTGACCACCGTAGCCTTTTTGGTGATGATTTACACCGATGGTTACATGGCCCATGATCCCGGATATGTTCGTTTCTATGCCTATCTCAGTATCTTTAGTTCTTCTATGTTAGGACTTGTGATCAGTCCCAACTTAGTCCAAATCTATATTTTCTGGGAATTGGTAGGGATGTGTTCCTATCTACTAGTTGGCTTTTGGTTTGATCGCCAAGCTGCTGCCGATGCCTGTCAAAAAGCTTTTGTCACTAACCGAGTAGGTGACTTCGGTTTGTTACTAGGGATGCTTGGTTTGTACTGGGCAACCGGAAGTTTTGACTTCGGAGTAATGGGAGAACGTCTCCAAGAATTAGTTGCCTCTGGGGCTTTGTGGTCAGGATTAGCAGCTCTGTTTGCTGTTTTGGTCTTTTTAGGACCTGTAGCGAAATCTGCCCAATTTCCCCTTCATGTCTGGCTCCCTGATGCCATGGAAGGTCCGACGCCTATTTCCGCATTAATTCATGCGGCTACTATGGTTGCTGCTGGGGTCTTTCTGATTGCTCGGATGTATCCTGTATTTGAGCCGATTCCCGTAGCGATGAATACGATCGCCTGGACCGGTGCTACCACCGCCTTTTTAGGAGCCACGATCGCCTTAACCCAAAACGATATCAAAAAAGGTCTAGCCTATTCCACCATGTCCCAATTAGGTTATATGGTGATGGCCATGGGTTTAGGTTCCTATAGTGCAGGTTTATTCCACCTGATGACCCATGCCTACTTCAAAGCGATGTTGTTCCTTTGTTCTGGTTCGGTGATTCACGGCATGGAAGCAGTGGTGGGCCACGATCCTATTTTGGCCCAGGATATGCGGCTGATGGGGGGATTACGTAAATATATGCCTGTTACAGCTATTACTTTCCTAATTGGTAATCTGGCAATCTGTGGGATTTTTCCTTTTGCCGGTTTTTGGTCGAAAGATGAAATCCTCGGACAAGCTTTTACGGCTAATTCCAGCCTCTGGTTGATTGGTTGGCTAACCGCAGGGTTAACAGCTTTTTATATGTTCCGGATGTATTTTATGACCTTTGAAGGGGAGTTTCGCGGTAATGATACAGGGATTCGTCAAAGATTATTGACCGAAGCTGGCATGAGCTTTGCTCCTGGAGCTATGGATGCAAAAGAAGCGGAACATCATGGCCATAGCGATTCGCCCCATGAATCCCCTGTGACCATGACATTACCTTTGGTGATGCTAGCGATTCCTTCTGTGGCCATTGGGTTCGTGGGAATGCCGTGGAACAACTATTTTGAAGAGTTTATCCATGCTCCCGGGGAAGTTATAGAAGCTGGCCATTTTGAATTGAATGAATTTTTAATCATGGCTGGTTTGTCGATGGCGATCGCGTTTGGGGGCATTATCGTGGCATTGTTGATGTATCGGTTGCGAAAAATCGATCCTGTGGCGATCGCGAAAAAATATCCCGCGCTCTATCAACTATCGCTCAACAAATGGTATTTCGATGACATTTACTACAAGGTGTTCATTGTTGGTTGTCGTCGTCTAGCCAGACAAATTATGGAGGTCGATTATCGAGTCGTCGATGGTGCAGTTAACTTGACTGGATTAGCTACCTTGCTCAGTGGAGAGGGGTTAAAATACTTCGAAACTGGTCGGGCTCAATTCTACGCTTTAATTGTATTCGGAGCTGTTTTAGGTTTCGTCTTGGTCTTTGTCGTAGTTTAATCTAGAGCAATTTTTTTCTATCAAGCGATCACTTTTTAGTTTCAGCTAGAGCGATCGCTTTTTGCTGATGATGTTAATTTTGAGATTTATGAGCTTTGTTTAATATTCATTGATAAACTAATTCTTTTTAATTTTTCATTCACTTCTAAGACTTTAACCTTAACCACTTGTCCTACTTTTACTATTTGTTTAGGATCTTCGACAAATCTATTAGCTAATTGAGAAATATGTACTAAACCGTCTTGATGGACACCAATATCGACAAAAGCACCAAAGTTAACAACATTGGTTACTATTCCTTCTAACATCATCCCTTCTTTAAGATCGCTAATTTCATTAATTCCCTCTTGAAAAGTTGCATATTGAAATTGTTCTCTCGGGTCTCTTCCTGGTTTTTCCAATTCTGCGATCGCATCTTGAATAGTTGGCAACCCAAACTGCTCATTAATAAATTGTTTAAGCTCCAAAGATTTTAACTTATCTTCTGCTTTAGTAATTTTTGTGAGCGGAATCTTTAAAACTGTAGCAATTTGTTTAATTAGTCCATAACTTTCGGGATGAACTCCTGTATTATCTAGAGGATTATCTCCGTTACGAATTCGTAAAAAACCGGCGGCTTGTTCAAAAGTTTTGGCTCCTAGCTTAGTTACTTTGAGTAATTCTTGACGATTTTTAAAAGCTCCTTTTTCATTGCGATAAGCGACAATATTGTTGGCGATCGTGCTATTAATTCCTGAAACAAAAGTTAGTAATTCCGTTGAAGCTGTATTTAAATCAACTCCGACATAGTTAACACAAATTTCTACAGTTTCTACTAATTTCTTTTTCAGTAATTTTTGTTCCACATCATGTTGATATTGCCCCACGCCAATAGATTTAGGATCGATTTTGACCAACTCCGCTAAAGGGTCTTGCAATCTTCTGCCAATACTAATAGCACCTCTGACCGTAATATCTAGATCGGGAAATTCTTGACGAGCTAAATCGCTAGCAGAATAAATAGATGCTCCAGATTCATTAACAATTACTTTAATTGGCTTACGTTCTAATTCTTTAATTACTTCACCGATAAATTGCTCAGTTTCGCGAGAAGCAGTGCCATTACCGATCGCGATTAATTCTATCTGGTATTTACTAATAAAATCTTTAATTATTATTTTGGCTTGCTCTCGTTTTTGTGCACCAGAATGGGGAAAAATTGCTTGATATTGGATAAACTTACCTGTTTCGGATAGTGCGGCTACTTTACAACCAGTACGAAAACCAGGATCAATTGCCAAAGTTGGTTTCATTCCCGCCGGAGCAGCCAGCAGAAGATTACGTAAATTAGCTTCAAAAGTTTTAATAGATTCTAAATCTGCATATTGTTTGCGATTGCTGCGTATTTCTCTAATTAAAGACGGCTTTAGCAAACGAGTAAAAGAATCTTTGAGCATAGCTCGATAGAAATTTTTGACCGTAGGGATTTTCGTTTTAATTTCCTGTCTTTCGAGATAAGACATTACTGTCTCTTCTTCTACAGCAATATCTAATGTTAAAATTTTCTCGGCTTCTCCCCGATACAAGGCCAAAATATTATGGGGGGGAATTTTTGACACCGCATATTGATAGTTACGATACATTTCGTATTTGGTACTACCTTCAGGAAAATCTTTCTTGATTTGGGAAACAAAGATACCTTGTTTAAGCAAGTAGTTTCGCAAATAAGCCCTAATTTCTACTTTATCTGCTACAGCTTCAGCTAAGATATCAGATGCTCCTGACAAGGCATCATCAGAATTGTTAACTCCTTGAGACTCGTCTATATATTGACTTGCTACTTCTTCGAGAGATACTGCTTTGGCTTGGGGTTGATTGAGAGATTGGATAAATTCGGCTAAAGGTTCTAATCCCTTCTCTCTCGCTATGCTAGCCCGAGTACGACGCTTAGGTTTATAGGGTAAGTAGATATCTTCGAGTTCAGTTTTGTTGAGACAGGATATTATTTGGTTTTTTAACTCTTCCGTAAGTTTATTCTGAGCAGCAATTTTTTCCAGTATGGTCTCTTTGCGTTTTTCGAGTTCGGTAAGATAGGTATAGCGTTCCAAAATATTTCGTAGTTCTAATTCATCAAGAGAACCTGTTTTTTCCTTACGATAGCGAGCGATAAAAGGAATAGTTGCGCCTTCTGTCCATAATTCTAGGGCATTGTCGATTTTTTGCTGAGAGAGAGCAAATTCTTGGGCAATGATCTGGGAGATTATAGGGAAATTCATTTAGAAGTAGATAGCGACCAGATTATTATCGCCTGAAATAAAATTAAAGTATAATTCTTCAAAAATAAATTAATTTTTTAGCTCATTTAAAGTGGAAAATGAATAAATGGGGATATGAAACAGATTATTATCAATGGACGCAATTAATGGCTCAAGCTTTGAGAGAAAGAGATTATTCGAGGATAGACTGGGATAACTTAATTGAAGAAATTGAAGATATGGGAAAAAGTCAGCGGTACTCCGCCGTAAAACGACGGAGCCTGCGCTGACCGCATTCCGCGGTCAGAAACGCGCTATTGAAAGTCTATCAGAAAATGTTTTGAGAGGACTCCCGTTAAAGCCGCTAGGCTTAACGGTGAGATGAATCAAAACCAATAAGCAACCCGCGAAGCGACTAATTTTGAGGAGATTTTTGGTTTTCTACGTAAGCTTTTAAGTGCTC
>JASJDR010000021.1 GCA_030065615.1 Xenococcus sp. MO_188.B8
TAATTCTCTCATTACACTGACTGGTTGTGATTATCTCAGTCAGTATCTGACATTTCCTACTCCTTGAGTATCGGGATGTCTTTTTTCTCGATCTTTCTTTTCCGAAAAAGAACTTCGCACTGTCCAGCTGCCTATTATTGGCAGGAAATGGGCCATATCTGACTAATTTATCTTGACTGGTACAGATCTTAAAATTTAGCGTTGTCGGCGGAAAGCCCACACTGTAACCGTTAGGGTCAGTGTGTGGAGAAGTCACTTAATTGGCATTACTAAAAGCTCGACATCTAGTTTGAGCATATCTTCTAGTTTTCCTGAAAGTAAGTCACCTAATACTTCTACATCTAGAGTGGTAGATGTGGCATTCTTTGAAGCAACTATTTTGCTATTATCAACTAGCTGTACAACTATTTTCTCAACATCGAGCTTGTTATCGACTTTATTTTCACCGGACTCGTAACTTGGTTTATTTTGAGTTATTAGATTGCTATCAAACTCAGAGAAATACCGATCGAACACAATTTGTGCTAAATCTGATTCAGACTGGAAATTAAGATTATCTATTGCTACTTCTACATCCAAAGTTTGAAATTTAATATGTTGCCATAAGCCTACTTGCCAAGAACCACTACTACTCCCACGACTACCACGACGACCATGATAAGTATCGCTTGCTTCAACCATTTTTTCTACGTCTTTAGTTCGTTCTGCGATTAAGGCATCTTTGGCATTTTCAATAGCATTATCGTAAAGCTGTTGCCAATCTAGATGACCTGGATTAACAACATCCCAGCCTATTACGTCCATCGCTGTGGTATCGAGAGTCGAAATATTTCTTGTCTGACCCATTTTCAGGACGGGGTCCATGATTCCCAGAGGATTATCGCCATTGTGTTTCCAATGGCTTGCTTGATAACCGTCTCCCCCTAAATCGCTATATTCTCCTGTGGAAAAATATCCGAGATTGGTATTACCACCATCGATCGAAAAATAAGGATTCTGACCAACAGAAAAATCAATTCTGTCTTTGGAAGAATAACGAAATAAATCGAGAGAAGTGGCAAATTTCATGTCGCTACCCTTAATAGTTTTACCATTTGATTCAGTCACAACATTAAGCCATCCCCCATCATCAACTCCACTAACAAAACCCAATACGTGTCCGATTTCATGTAAAGCTACGGAAAGAAAGTCTAAGCTATTGGCAGCAATATTATCATTACGCAAAGGATTGTAATCCCATTGGACGTTGGATTGACCAGTAAGATCGCTCATTAATATATAACCATCAAGCTTGTCGTCATCGCCCTTGATAAAATCCAATGCTTTAGCATTAGCATTGGTCAGCTTCATTTTTTCAACTTTTTTAAGTTCTCGTCCATCAACAAGTGCCGTAAAGTTCTTCTTAGTAGAGATACGATTATTGAAAGCAGTCAAGTCATCTGAGGAAGTTCTATCTTCTGACATTTCCTTCCATAATTTGTCATATTTGACATCTTTTTTCATTCCAGGCAATGCCCCACCAATCACATTTTCTGGTAATTGGTCTGTCATTTCCACATGAATATTAACTGCCACATTATCTTTTAAATAGTGTGACCAGATTTCTCCTGCCATTTCAAAAGCAACTATTTGCTCATCAAGTACTCCTGGAGCAAAACTAAAATTAAAATCTACTGCTGAAAAATCATCCATTTTATTATTTTCTCCTTATCTTTTTTTGTGTATTTTTTGATTAAAATCGAGAAAAAATATAATCGAATACAAATATATATTGGCATCTAAATATTAACTATAGACTTCAGCTCTAATAATTTGGGTAAATCTTTAGTGAAATAGTGATAGTAAAAAAAGAATTAATCGTGAATTTTTTAGGCTTTAATCGCAAATTTCATCAGCGAAAATACGGATATTAGAAAATATTATTGAAAGAAATTAACTTGACAATAAGCGTTGGAAATTAGGAATCTACCGTATGCACAGAAATTGATAGATCTTTGGCGTTGCTGAATCATAGTATGATTCTCTAAGATCGCGATCACCAACCAACTACATCACAAACATCCCCATCGACTGCAAATCAATATCCTCTCTTTGCGGCCAAAGAGTTAAAGTTTAGAGCGGGAATTCCCACCCCATTTATGGGGCAGAATGTCGCAGTTTCAAATCCTGTCATCCCGATTTGTTAAATAATCAATTTTACTGATGATGGTCAGAACCTACAACAGTTTATGTCGGACTCACCTTGGTCTGGGTCGGAAGTCTTCAAGCAGATCCAGACGGAAATCAAAGAGCGTCCTGAGCTTCAAGTAAGAGAAGAATGGTTATTGATCCGAGAAGAGCACGATGGCACTTTCACTTTTTCTTTGAGTAACGCAGCCCCTTCCACTTCGATTGAACAGTTGGCGCTCTGGCGCTCTCTGCGTTACTTTGCTGAACGAACTGATCCTCGATGCTAAGAGTGAAGCTGGTTGGGATGAGCTGGTAGCTCGTAAGTACCGCGCCTGGATTCATCATACTGCTTTAGATGCCCTCGCTTTATGGTTTGTAGCTCAAACCAAGCTAGAGTGGCGAGCGACTTATCCTCGTGACTCAGCTTTGATTGAACAGCTTGAACTGCTTGTCTTGCCTGCTCTTTCAATGGCTAATTTGCGCGAACTACTCAAGGCAGTTTTACCTCTCAAGCAATTGTCTCCATCCGAGGCTACTCGTTTAGTGGTTCAACATCTGGTCAACCGCTCCCGTTCTACAAGGTCTCGCTTGAAGCAATTTGTTGGCGATCGCGCAGCGCCAGGCTTCGCCTGACCACGAAGTGCCAGCCTTCGGCTGATCGCGACCCTTAATCAAATCTAACATTGTCAAGTTAAACAATCTTGATATTAGCCGCATCAAAGCTATCGACTAAACTGATAGAACTTTACACTGACCATATTGGCATAAAAGGCGATCGCATAATACTAAAGCAACCATCGCTTCTACCATGGGAACCGCTCTGGATAATACACAAGGATCATGTCTTCCTTTCGCTGCCAGAATAGTTTCCTCCCCGTCTTTGGTAACGGTGCGTTGTTCTTTGCCGACGGTAGCAGTAGGTTTAAAAGCAACTCGGATCACAATATTCTCGCCGTTAGAAATTCCTCCCTGAACACCACCCGAACGATTGGTACGAGTGCGAGTTTCTCCCTGTTCATCGAGGTAAAACTCATCATTATGTTCACTGCCTGTCATCGTAGTACCGGCAAACCCAGAGCCAATTTCAAAGCCTTTACTCGCAGGTAAGGACATAACTCCTTTAGCTAGTTCAGCTTCTAGTTTATCAAATACCGGATCGCCTAACCCTCTGGGAACAGAACGAGCCACACATTCGACGACTCCCCCTAGAGAATCTTTTTCCTTTCTAATTTCATCGATCAGATCGATCATTTTCTCCGCACAATCGGTATCAGGACAACGGACAATATTACTTTCTACCTGTTCTAAAGTTACAGTTTCAGGATCTACAACTGCTTCGAGATCTTTGATCCGTTTGACATAACCAATAATTTCCACTCCCGCAACTTGTTTGAGGATTTTTTTTGCGATCGCGCCTGCGGCAACTCGGCCAATAGTTTCCCGAGCCGAAGATCTGCCTCCACCCTGCCAATTGCGGAAGCCATACTTGGCATCATAGGTAGCATCAGCATGGGAAGGACGATATTTTACCGCCATCTCATTATAATCTTGCGATCGCGCATCTTTATTTCTGACCAAGATCGAAATTGGGGTTCCTAGGGTTTTGCCCTCAAATACTCCTGAAATAATCTCACAGGTATCAGTTTCTCTTCTGGGTGTGGTTATTTTACTTTGTCCTGGTCTGCGGCGATCTAAATCAACTTGAATTTCCTCTTCGCTAATTTCGAGTTGGGGAGGACAACCATCGATGGTTACGCCTACGCCACCACCGTGAGATTCACCAAAAGTAGTGATCCTAAATAAATGACCGAATGTGTTACCCATAATTTTTTTGATATAGTTATATCTTTAATATTAAGCTTATATTGCTGTAGAGCTTAAGTTTAACTACAAAGCACAAACTAGTATACAAAAAAAACGCCTTGTTCTTTAGTCGAGTAATACATCAATCAAAGCAATACATTGCAATAGAATAAAGCTGTGAACCATCCTGAAAAATCTATATGACTCAGGCGATCGCAGCCAGAAAAATCAAGCTCCATGACCTAAAGACAAAGTTTGGTCTGCAACAGATACAGCAGGAGGCATTCTTTCGAGAATGGCAGAATGACCTTCCAGAACTCTCCAGCGCAGAACAGCAAATACTCGATCGCATCAAGCGGAATTATCTCTACTTACTGGAATATCCGGTGATGGAAAGCATCGTCAATTTTTATTTCTGATCTATTTTCAAGTAAAAGTCTATTTGATGACACAATGAAATATGGCGATAGATTTTATTTTAAGATCATGAGTGATTTTGTTGGAACCACAGAAGCTGCTTTTTTGTTAAATATTTCCGTATCTAGAGTTAAGGTATTGTTGCAACAAGAAAGGATCAAAGGAGCAAAAAAAGAAGGTAGAGTCTGGAAGATTCCCATCAAAAATGGAATTCCCCAAGTCAAAGAATGTAATCACGGTTTAAAAGGAACTTGGAGAAAAAAGCGTTGCGACAAGACAACTAGGATTCATGTCAACAAACCTAAAATCGATCGCAATCGGAAACATAAAAGTCTTGAACCAGTCATTACCGTTAGACAAGGCTCCCGTAAAATCTATTGCCACACAGCTGAGGTGAAAGGTTCTTGTCGAATAGTCTATCAACCAGACAATCCTCTACCCTGTGGTGCTGTAGTTTGGATAGAGGTTTTACCTGATACGGTAGTAATTCCCCAGTCGTTGATTCCGATAGGGTTGGGATAATTAATCAACGTGAATTACCATTTAGGAATTGATTTCGGTACTTCTGGGGCTAGAGCGATCGCAATCAATCAAGCAAAAACTATTATCTCTCAAGTAAAATATCCCTTTAACAATTCCCAACCAGATAATTTAGCTGATGTTTGGCAAAGAGCATTATATTCTTTACTAGAACAGATCCCGAGCAATATTAGAAAACAAATAAGAGCGATCGCGATTAATGGCACTTCTTCTACCGTTTTATTATGCGATCGCTCAGGCACTCCTCTAGATAATCCGATTCTCTATAACGATGCTAGAGGAGCAGCAGTTTTAGAACAAATCAGGAATATTGCCCCAGCCCATCATGTCGTTATTAGTGCAACTTCGAGTTTGGCAAAACTATTATGGTGGCAAAAACAAGCCGTATTTTCTCAAGCAGCCTATTTCCTCCATCAAGCAGACTGGTTGAGTTTTTTACTGCATGGCAAATTAGGAATTAGTGATTACCATAATGCTTTAAAACTTGGTTACGACGTAGAACATCTCTGTTATCCTGACTGGTTGCAACATCTAAGTTGTAGCAATCTTTTGCCGCAAATTGTTGCTCCAGGTACAGCGATCGCAGAGATTTTACCAGCCATCAGCGATCGCTTTTCTCTACCTCATGATTGTCTAGTATGTGCCGGAACAACTGACAGTATTGCAGCATTTTTAGCTAGCGGTGCTTCTCAACCAGGAGAAGCAGTAACTTCTTTAGGCTCAACTCTGGTTTTAAAATTACTGAGTGAAACTAAAGTTGAGAATAGTAGCTACGGAATTTATAGTCATCGGTTAGGAAATCTGTGGTTAACTGGAGGGGCTTCCAATACGGGAGGCGCAGTGTTAAAACATTTTTTCACCGATGAAGAATTAGTTAATTTATCCCAGCAAATCAATCCCCACTTAGCAAGTCCCCTAGAATACTATCCTTTATTAACTAAAGGCGATCGTTTTCCGATAAATAATCCCGATCTCTTACCGCAACTCGAACCACGTCCGGCTGATCCAGTAGAATTTCTCCACGGTTTACTAGAAAGCATGGCTCGTATCGAAGCTTTGGGTTATCAAAGGTTACAGGAATTGGGTGCGAGTAAATTAACTCGCGTTTATCGTGCTGGTGGCGGAGCAAAAAATACTGTTTGGAGCCAAATATGTCAGCGTCATTTGCAAATCCCTGTCATCCCTGCTCAGTATACCGAGGCTGCCTATGGCACTGCTTGGTTAAGTTATGCGGCCCTTATAGAGCAATCAATTGCAGTCTTTTAGTATTTGAGGCAAAGTGTCATGATTTCTTCTGAGTGAGAGTTTTTAGCCATTGTTCTACCTCTCGATTTTTTTAATGAGTAGTCTGTTGCCAGCTTCTTTTATGGCTGTCTGTGGTTCAAAGCTGTGGTCATCAATCAGGGTTATGGCTAAGCGTTCTACACTATCGACAATCATCAATTCTTCTATGGTCATGGCAGCACGAACATCTTTGCAGTCCCAAGCTTCTTTGAGTTTTTTAGCGCTGCGACCAAATACTATACGGTTTACTGCGTCGGTGCAGTTGTTGTAGATGAATTTTTTGTAGTTGTCGGAGAGGACGTCAGATTTTGCTGTTACATAGTCTCGGATAGAGTTGGTTAGGGTACGACGGGTTATTTTTCCTTGTATTCTAGCTTGCTGTTTTGCTTGATATTGTTCAAGTTTCTGTTTGTTGTCGAAGGCGATATCGAAGGCTTGTTCTAGAGTTGTGGTGACCGAGGCTTCTGCGATCGCTAATGCTATTTTGTTCCCTTTGATTAGCATTTGGATATTTATCAATCCAAAAACTTCTAAATCTATAACATTGATCTTCGCATTACTTATTTCAGTAGCAATTTTGGATGGACGAAAACCCTTACCAAGCAATCGCTTGAAGTCTCTTGAGGCAGTGTTTTTGGATGGATGAAACCCTTGATTATCTCGTGCATAAATATCAACAATTTGCGGTATTGCGATCGCATATGCTCCGTTAGGTAGCTTTAAACCTGGAAATTCAAACCCAGCATAATTTATCGTAGCTACGATGGCTTTCTTCGGTTTTTGTTGTGTCATAATTAAATCAGCCAAGCTTCTTTGGCTCGATAAACGTAGTTATCAGCGAGGTACTTTCCTAAGGCGACTCGTTCGAAATAATAGGGTGTATCGCCCCTAAATTAGAAACATTGGTAAAAGCTTGGGCTATCTTTTTTCCTTCTTCAGAGGAGGTAACAGTAACCATTACCAGACAATAAGAAGAGGCATCTTTTGTAATCATGAATTGATATTTAGTGATCGCGATACTTAATTCTGACATTTAGATATCAGTTAGAAGAAACAACAGCTTAAAAGCCTTGGCAATTGTGAGATGCGATGAATAATTGATTTTGCTTGACTAATTATCGATAAATTGCATCAGCTACGCGGGAGACATCGTATATTTCTGCGACATCATGAATTCTTAAGATATCTGCACCAGAAATAATCGCACTACTACAAGTTGCAGCAGTTCCCCAAACTCGCTTTTGCGGATCTTGTTGATTAATAATTTTCCCGATAAAGCTTTTACGAGATGTCCCGATAAGAATTGGCACCTCTAAAGCTTTAAACTCTGATAGTCTGCGTAATAACTCAATATTTTGTTCGGGAGTTTTAGCAAAACCAATCCCAGGATCGATGATAATTTTCGATGAATTCACCCCACAAGCGATCGCTTTTTGAATTTGACAGTTCAGAAATTCAGTTATATCTGTAACTACATCTTGATAATCTGTCATTTGCTGCATAGTTTGTGGGTTTCCTCGCATATGCATCAGGATAATGGGAACATCTACCTGACCAGCTAGGGTTAACATCTCTTTATCAAAAGTTCCGCCAGAAATGTCATTGATTAGATCTGCTCCCGCTGCGATCGCTTTTTGTGCTATCTTGGCTCTAGTAGTATCGATCGAAATCGGAATCGAAAATTGCTGACGGATTGCTTTAATTATGGGAATAACTCGATTACATTCTTCGGCAAATGAGATTTGTTCGGCACCTGGACGGGTGGATTGACCACCAATATCGATAATATCTGCCCCATTGTCAATCATGTACTGAGCTTGTGCGATCGCAGATTGAAGATTATTGAATTGCCCGCCATCGCTAAAACTGTCTGGGGTAACGTTTAGGATTCCCATTAAATAGGTTCTCTGGCCCCAATTAAACTGATATTCCCTAATGGTTAATGTCATTAATCTTAATGAAAGGCGAAGTTATGTAAGATACTGATTTACAATGCCTAGAAAATCTGTACCATAGAAGATATAAGAGCGCAAAAATATTCTCATGACCAATAATAATAATGCTAATGGCAACTGGAAAACTAGACTAGAAGAATTAGAAGAAGAAATACGCAAAGCAACTTCATCTAAGCAATCTAGCGATCAATCTACCCAAGATGTCTATCCTTATGTGGAAATGGACTCGGAAACCTATTTTGCCAAGCGTATCACTGCTTGGATGGAAATGACCCGCGATTGGTTTAAGGCTCTATCCACACCTGGGAAAGTGATCGTGGGGATTAGTGCAGTTTGGCTAGGATTTTCTCTTCTCAATATGGTTTTGCATCTAATTAGTACTCTCCTTACTGTGGCAATTTTAGGTGTTTTATTTTATTTTGCTTATAATAAGCTGATTGTTAATAAGTAAGTTCAAGGCAATAGGCAATAGGAATTAGATCACTAAGTTTAGATTTTTGAGGTTGCTGAATCTAGTTATGCATTGATTTCTGGCGGAGAATTTTTTTATTTCTATGTGACCGTCTTTATTCATGTTTAAATTCAGCAACGCCAAGTTTTAAAGATTGTCCACAGATCAACGTAGACTAACACAGATGAAGAGCTAAATTCCGAGATAATACTTTGGACAATTAGTAGTTCTTTGTTCCTTAATTTTATAGATGGTGCAAATAGAAGTAATAGGAATTGGCCTAGATGGTGCGACTGGATTAACAACAAAAACACAAGAAATTATCAAAAAGGCAAGTATTTTGATAGGAAGTAGTCGGCATCTGAGTTATTTTGCATTTCATTCTGCTCAGAAAATAAGATTAAATAATTTGCAGCAGAATCTTGACGAAATTGCTCAATTAATTAAGACTCAAGAAAAAATTGTAATCTTAACGAGTGGCGATCCGCTTTTTTTTGGGTTAGGACGTTTATTGCTAGAAAAATTCCCCCAAGAAAAGTTAAACTTTCATCCCCATGTGAGTTCGATTCAATTTGCTTTTAATAAAATAAAAGTGCCTTGGCAAGATGCCAAAATAATTAGTGTTCACGGACGCGACGGTGATGAATTAAGTCAAGCTTTAAAACAGGGAATCGAAAAAATTGCGATCTTAACCGATGGGAATTATCATCCAGGCGCGATCGCAAAACTTTATTTATCCTTAGAGCTTCCTGTTAATTATAGATTTTGGATTTGTGAAAATTTGGGTGATAATACAGAAAAGATAACTTATTTTACAGGAGCAGAAATTGCTGAATTAGCATTACTTGATCGAGATAGTTTTGCTGCCTTGAATGTGGTAATTTTAATCCGAGAATCCTTGAGTAAAGATCCAGTTTATTATCAAAAATTACCCTTAATAGGAATTCCTGATACAGCCTTTTGCAGCTTTCGCGATCGCCCTGGTTTAATTACAAAAAAAGAAGTTCGTACCGTCATTTTAGGACAGTTAGCATTACAAGCTAAGCAAATAGTATGGGATATTGGTGCCGGGACAGGTTCAGTATCAATTGAAATTGCTCGTTTATCTCCTAGATCGCAAATTTTTGCTGTGGAAAAAACCGCGATCGGAATATCTTTAATCGAAAAGAATTGCCAAAATTTCCAAGTTAAGAATATTTCTATTATTAGTGGTAAAGCACCAGAAAATTTAAATCTATTACCAGCTCCTAATCGTATTTTTATTGGTGGCAGTGGGGGAAATTTATCTTCTATTCTTGAGTTTTGCCAGGAAAAAATTTTACCTCAAGGAATTGTAGTGATTGCTTTAGCAACTATTGAAAATTGCCATGAAGCATTAGATTGGATCAAAGGTAATCATTGGCAATATAGTTTATTGCAATTACAAATATCCCGCTCAGCTTCTGTTGGTTCATTTACTCGTTTTTCGCCACTAAATCCCGTGACAATTATTACTACTAATCCAAATTTTTAGTGACTCTTCTAGAATAGTTATGACAAAATAATATAAATAAGTATCTTCATGTTCTGCTTTGCCGGGTTTGTAAGATTGTCAAAGACAATTTTAATCAAACTATTTGAGCTTACGAGAGATGGGGTATTATTAGCACAGCTAGTATAAGAGAGCCTTTTTCGTTGTATTAGTTAAATCTGTGTTTATCTCTCTTCCAAAAGAAGACCTACGGTGTAGACTGATTAAAGAATTAAGCAATCCTATCTAACTTTTATCTAAAAAAATTAAATGCGCTTATTACCTGTTACTTTAGCGATCGCGCTTTTTTCCTCACCAATGGCAATTGCTGCAGAATTAGCCGAAATTGAAAATCGGGGAAAAATTACCATTGCCGTTAAAGATAATCTGCGTCCTTTAGGATATAAAGATAGTCAAGATAATCTCATTGGCTTAGAAATTGATATTGCCCGGCGTTTAGCCGAAGAAATTTTAGGTGATGCCGATTCGGTTAAATTAGTACCAGTCAGTAATCAAGACCGTTTAAAAGTAGTTATTGATGATGAAGTTGATATTGCGATCGCCAGAGTCTCGGATACCGCATCTCGTCGTCGTATAGTCGCTCTCAGCCCCCACTATTATCTAGATGGTACAGGAATTATTACCAAAGATATTACATTTGCTAAAGCCGACGACTTAAGAACAGGTAGAATTGCGGTACTATACAATTCGACCACTATTGCTGTGGTTCGTCAACGATTACCCCAGGCAGAGTTAGTAGGAGTTTCTTCCTATCAAGAAGCATTAGATCTCTTAGAAGCAGGGGAAGTTAATGCTTTTGCTGGTGATCGTACTGTTTTGGCTGGTTGGCAGCAAGAATATTCTCAATATCAATTGTTACCAGAAAGATTATCTGGTGAACCTTTATGTATAGTCATGCCCAAAGGAATACAATATCAGCCCTTACGTAACAAAATTTATAACGCGCTTTTAGATTGGCACAAATCAGGATGGTTACAAGAAAGAATTGAATATTGGGGACTACCTTGACATTTAGCATTTAACAGTTCACATTTACCATTTAAGAATAAATAATAATTTAGCTATGGATGAAAATTTACCTTTAATTTATATTTCTACTTTGATAGGCATTTTACTAGTTGCTGCCATTTTTATTTTAAAAGAAGTAATTAAAACTCGTCTGAAGGAAAATAAATTTGGTAAGTTACAAAAAAAACTTAAACAAGAAAAAGGTACAGCTCAAGAATATTATGAATTGGGAAGTTTGTATCTTGAGAAAAAACTTTTTGTGCAATCTTTAACTCTGTTTCAAAAAGCACTCAAAGATAAGGAAATAGAACCTGAAAATAAAGCATTAGTCTATAATGCGATCGGCTATTCTTATTTTGCTCAAGAACAATATGATATTGCTATTCGTCAATACAAAGAAGCTTTAAAAATCTATCCAGAATATGTAATTGCACTCAATAACTTAGGTAATGTCTACGAAAAGAAACAAATGATTGTCAAGGCAGTAGAAACCTATGAAGAAGCATTAAAATACGAACCAAATAATAAAACAGCTAGTCGTCGTGTAGAATCGCTCAAAAAACGTTTAGTCACTAACGATTCTGAATAATATCAGCTCTACTAAACATAGTGTGCCGAATTAATTAATATTTGTTTTAGGCAATCAGCAAAAATCACCATAAAAATAGAAGGAGAATATTTACAAGAACGAAAGTAAGTAAACATTAAAAATTACTTCGCCATTACTATGATTATGTTATGGAGTCCTTAGAGCTTGCAGTAAGCTCAAAAGCTGATTCTATATGCTTAAAGTGAAATAAACAATTTAAGTTTTATGAGTAACAGCATAATCACATCTGAGATATTGGTAGCTTACTCACAATGTCCTCGCAAAGCATTTCTGCTCCTGTTTGCTGAAGACAAAGGATTATCCAATGAGTACATGCAAGTTTTAGAGCAGAAAAAGAATAACAATCGGACAAAGTATATAGATTTTTTAAGAAAAAGTTTTCAGATTGAAGCATATAGCCAAAATGCCCTTTACAGGAAAAATGATTATTTGTTTGAAGTGAATTTAGTAAACAATAGTTTATTAGCTTCTTGCGATCTTTTGAAAAAGGTAGAAGGCAAATCAAATTTTGGCAAATATAGTTATGAAGCAATAATTATTAGTGGAAGTTATAAAGTAACAAATGAGCAAAAACTTGAACTTTTGTTTGCTAGTTATGTACTCAAACAGATTCAGAATGAACTTCCTGCAACTGGTTCTATCATAAGCTTGGATGGAAAAGTCCATAACCTAGAAACTGCAAAAAGTAATAAAAAACTTAAATCATTCCTCAAACCTTTAAAGGAATGGATAAAGCATCCGCCTTCTGAAGAAACTCCAGTACTTCTGAATAAACATTGTGCATATTGCCAATTTCAGGCTTCTTGTAGAGATAAAGCTAATAAGTCTAATGATCTTAGTTTATTAGATAGAATGACCGCTAAATCAATTCAGAAGTATCACAAGAAAGGGATTTTTACAATTACCCAACTCTCTTATTTATTTAAACCAAGAAGAAGGAATAAAAAAGCCAAGAAAACTCCCATAAAACATAGTTTTGAGTTGCAAGCTTTGGCACTCAGAACTGGAAAAATATACCTTCAAGAACTACCAAATCTGGTGAGACAGCCAAAAGAGTTATTTTTAGATATTGAGGGCATACCAGATCAAGGTTTTAATTACCTTATAGGGTTATTAGTATGTGAAGAGGGAAATACAGTTTATTACTCATTCTGGGCCAACACAATAAACGATGAAGAGGAAATTTGGCTACAAGTCGTAAACAAAGTAAATGAATATCCTGAAGCACCTATTTATCATTATGGTAGCTATGAGTCAAAAGCTCTCAATCAAGTATCTAAAAAATATCAAATTAATTGTGAATTATTCCAGAAACGCCTGATCAATATCAACACATTTATCTATGGCAAAATTTACTTCCCTACAGTATCTAATAGATTGAAAGACATTGGAAAGTTTTTAGGCGCATCCTGGGATAATGATATTTCATCTGGGATACAGAGTCTCGTCTTTCGATATTATTGGGAAGAATCACAAGATTTAAAATATCAGGAAAGTTTAGTTGCCTATAACGAAGAAGATTGTAGAGCTTTGAAGCTACTAACTGATAAAATTTCTGAAATCATTAAGACTGCTGATGACAATGCAGATATTGATTTTGCAAATTCACCCAAGCAAGTTTCTACAGAACTTGGTACTAAAATTCATAATCAATTTGATACTATACTTAAATTTGCTCATACTGATTATAATCGCAAGAAAATTAGTCTTAATCAAAATAATCTTGAACAGCAAGAGCAGAGTACAAAGAAATTAAATAAACGTGGAGGTCATCTAGGTCATTCCAGAAAAGTTCCCAAAGCTAGAAAAATTGTTGATGTTCCAATAAAGCTCAAATGTCCTAGGTGCGTGAATGAGCCTCTTCAAGAATCAGCTAAAATGATCGAACGAACTATGATTGATCTAGTTTTTACTAAAAATGGATGCAAAAAAACAATCATAAAATATATCGGTGCTAAAGGTTATTGCCAAAAATGTTATCGTTATTATGCTCCAGATTTTCCAGAGTTTATTACCAATTTCAGTACTCAATTATTTGGTCATAGATTTCAATCATGGGTGATTTATCAAAGACTTGCTCTTCGTCTGCCTTACAGCGTAATAGCTCAAACAATCGAAGATTTATTTTCTGAGAGTATAAGTCAAGGAAGTATAGACTATTGGTTGAAAAAATTTGCAAAATATTATTCAGAAACCGAAAAATTATTAACTGAAAAAATTTTGACAAGTCCTTTTATTCATGCAGATGAAACACCAATCAATATTAGAGGAAGCAATCACTATGTATGGGTCTTTACAGATGCCAAGCACGTTGTTTTCAAGATGACTGAAACAAGAGAGGCAAATATTGTTTATGATTTTCTAGGTGATTATAGTGGAGTTCTAGTCTCGGATTTTTATCCGGGATATGATGGCGTTAAATGCAGACAGCAAAAATGTTGGGTTCATCTTATCAGAGATCTCAATGACGATCTCTGGAAAAATCCTTTTGATACTGATTTCGAAGCTTTTGTCTTGGAAGTCAAGAATTTGATTTTACCGATATTAGAAACAGTTGAAAAATATGGATTAAAGCATAGGCATCTTAGAAAATTCAAAAAAAATGTGGATATATTTTACAACAATACAATTAATAGGACTTATTATTCCGAGCCAATCTTAAAATATCAAAAAAGATTTGAAAGATATAAAGGAAGTCTTTTTACTTTTCTTGAGCAAGATTTTATTCCTTGGAACAATAATATGGCGGAAAGAGCTATTAGACATCTTGCCGTACAAAGAAAAATATCGGGGTCTTTCTCTAAGTCTGGTGCTAGTGCATATTTAACCTTACTCGGAGTTATGCAAACTTGTAAATTTCAAAATAAATCACTGCTGAAATTTCTTCTGTCACAACAGAAAGATATAGATCAATTTAAAGAGTCCAGGCGTACTAAAAACTCAGCGGTAGCAAAAAGCTAAATTAAAAAGACTTTAATAGCATAATATTTAGTGTTTCTTGAATTCCAACTCTTTAGTTATTTAGGCGTTAAACCACTAAGTTAAGCAGCTCTTTACAAAAATCCACAAAAATCAGATATCCTAAAATTGCTACTTTTGAGATGAACAGAACTTGAACAATTTTATTGGAGAGATCTCGGCTTTAACCGCAGCTTTTTTTTGGGCATTGTCTGCCATAATTTATCGCCTTTTGGGTCAGACAATTCCCCCATTACAACTAAATATTCTCAAAGGTTTAATTGCGATCGCTTTGTTACTGTTAACCCTTACTTGGAAAGGCTGGCAATGGGGACAAGTGTCTTACAATGGACTAATTTTACTAGCTTTCAGTGGAGTTCTGGGAATAGGTTTAGGAGACACAGCTTATTTTGTCGCACTGAATCAGTTAGGCGCACGGCGAACTTTGCTACTAGAAACTTTAACGCCTCCTATTAGTGCCTTTTTGGCTTTTATCTTAATCGGTGAAAGAATATCATACCTCGCCTGGTGCGGTATTTTATTCACTATTCTCGGGGTTGCTTGGGTTATTAGTGAAAGAACCTTGGATACTGCAAATAATAGAGCTTCTATGTTGTCAGGAGTAATCTGGGGAATGGCAGCTGCGATCGCGCAAGCTAGTGGCGCAGTCTTATCCCGTACAGTATTGATTAACTCGAATCTGAGTTCTTTAGAAAGTACTATAGTTCGTTTGACAGCAGGATTCGCGATCGCTCTTGGGTTATGGATGCTCCCTTTGCCGTTTGCTAAAATCAAGTCCACAAATAGGTTAGAGTTCTTTTCCCTGCGTCTTTGGGGGATTCTGGCGATCGCGACATTTTTTGGTACTTATTTAGGTATTTGGCTCCAACAAACCTCTTTGAAATTTGCTCCTGCAGGAATTGCCCAAACTTTACTGGCTACTAGTCCTTTGTTTGTGATCCCGATGGTAGTTCTGCGAGGAGAAAAAGTTAGTTGGCGTTCTCTTGGTGGTGTAGTCGTAGCGATTATGGGAATTAGCTTGTTATTTTTAAGGTTTTGATTTGAAGTCTAATGTTATTGTTTAGGCGATCGCTAAATTAGTCGCTCTTCTTATCGATCTTCTTTAAGTAGTATTGCGATTTCCAATAACTTTGGTTTCGATGCTAAACAAGCGATATTTTTGAAAGTAGCAAAAAATATTTTTGGAGAGTTGGTGGGATTAAATTTTGAATGGGACGCACAAAAGGCCAACACTAATAACAATAAGCATGGTGTGTCATTTAAAGAAGCAAGTACCGTTTTTGGAGATCCTTTGTCTCTGACAATTGACGATCCATTACACTCAATAAATGAAGCGCGGTTTATTATTATAGGTAAGTCGCACCAACAAAGAACGATTTATTTATTTTTAATTGGGATTACAGCTCTTTAAAATTATATAACCATAGGGCTATTTTGTTTTTCTCAACTTTTGGCGACAGAACCCTTGCTGAGTAAGTGAATGAATATTTTTACTTAATACAATTAGACCTGAATCATACAAAATCAATCAGTAAAAATGTAGAGAGATATCTCGGGATTTTCTGTAACTTCAGGGTCTTCTATGGGCTCAGGAGCATCAAAAACTAGGGTTTCATCAGACGGCATCTCGCAATTACCAGACTCTGAACTTTTGCCTCCTTTTAATTCAGTATCTTCAATCAGACTTTTTAATTCAGTTTGCTGGCTCTGAGTTAAAGAAGAAAAACCAATTTCTATGCCATCAGCACTGTATACTTTCAGCTTATTAAAAACTGATTTGCCTGGGTTACTAGGATCGTATATTCCGTAAACATATTTAAAATATGTTCCATCACTTAGATAAATATCTACTTCATCTGTTACTTCATTATTGCCGTGTCCGTTATTACTTTTACAAGTTTCTTCTTTAATTTGAGAATAATTGTCTGATTTTGATAATGCTGATTTGGTGATTAAAGTAGTTGTCATCAACGTAGTGAAAAGACTAATTATTATAATATTTTTAAATTTAAACATTTTTGATTTGCTATTTTTTGCTTAATTATTTATTACTTTATCAATAAAGTTTTGATAAAGTAAATTCTGGGAAATACTGGTTTTTTGAGATTAATTTATCAAAAAAATATATAATTCTCTTATGTCTCGGAAAATCTTATCTAGACCCAAGAAGAAACTTCATTAATTAATTGTAAATTGCCAGTGAAATTAACTATATTATGCAACTTTTCTTGGGATTAACTTCATCTTTCTTTAAAACAACTGTGATATTGACCTAAATATACTGATACAGCATCAGATCCAAAAGAACCACCAGATTGTAGTCGTTGGGAAAACTAAAACGAGGCAGATTGAGAGAAAGAGATTGTCGAATTACCGATAACTACGGTTCGAGGTAATTACAAAATTGCTATAACCCTATAATCAATCATTAAAATTTGTAGAGGGGATTTGCGAATCGCCCCTACATAATCATATGTTTTTTATTTGGAATTACTGTATAAAATTTTTAGACAAATTTACTCCTCTACTTCATTTAGATTAAAATTTTAGAAAAAGCTCTAGAGGAAGTGACAACATGGCGGATTTAGCTAATGTTCAGGTCATAATCGATCTTAGTGATATTGATTCTGATTTAGAAGCAGAAGCACTGGAAGAGTTGACTCACAATCTGAAACAGGAAATATCAGAATTGGTAGAAGATGTTGACTTAGTGAGAGAGTCTAGTATTCCCCAAGGAGGTAAACCAGGATTAGCTAACTTTATCCCTGGAATGTTATCGGCTGTTTTTTCAGTTGAAAATAGCAAAGCATTATTAAACACCTTGGGAGAACGTTTTTATGGCAAAACTTTAAAACTAGAATTTTCCAACAAAGGCAAAAGCTATAAACTGGAGTATCGGAGTAAGCAACAGTTGGATGATGCAGTCGAAGCAATTGAAAGACTATCCAAATTAAGGTAGAACTCACCCATGAAAAAAATTGCATTGCTGATTGGCGTGAGTCAATACCAATCGGATTTAGCTCCTTTACCCAAAGCCACCAAAGATGTTCAGGCGATGCAGAAGGTTTTGCAAAATCCTGATATTGCAGGGTTTGAGCGGGTAAAACCACTAATAGATCCTGATGCTCAGACAATGCGAGAAGAGATTGAAGTCATATTTTCAGAATTACAGAAAGAAGATTTGGTATTGCTATTTTTTTCTGGTCATGGAATTAAAGATGACCGAGGTAAACTATATTTTGCAACTCATAATACTCGTAAAAATGAAAAGGGAAAGCTTATTTGGTCAACAGCTGTAGCTGCCAGCTTTATCCAGAACTTAATGAGCCAGAGTCGCTGCAAGCATCAAGTAGTAATCTTAGACTGTTGTTTTAGTGGTGCTTTTGCCGCAGGGATGACAGCAAAAGACATTGGCAATGTGGATATTAAAACTCGACTAGGGGGAGAAGGAAGGGCAGTTTTAACTTCTTCTAATTCCACCCAATATTCCTTTGAACAACAAGAATCAGACCTTTCAATTTACAGCCGTTATATCGTCGAAGGGATCGCTACTGGGGCTGCGGATCTCGATAGTGATGGTTGGATAGAGGTGCAAGAATTACATGAATATGCCAGGGGAAAGGTGCAAGAAACCGCACCAGCAATGAATCCAGAAATTTATGCGGTCAAGGAAGGTTTTAAAATTCGCTTAGCTAAAGCATTAATTACTGATCCCAAACTAAAATATCGTAAAGAAGTTGAACGCTATGCCAGTCGTGGTGATATCCCTGCTCACGGACGCATTATTCTAGATACTTTGGGCAAGCAACTGGGCTTATCATCGGAAGAGGCGGCAGTAATTGAAGATGAGGTTTTGCGACCATATCGTGAGCGTTTAGAACATTTACAGCGATATAGAGAAGCTTTTACTGCTGCGATTAATGATGAATATCCCTTGAGTGCAGCAACTATCGATGATTTAAAGCATTTTCAGGTAATTTTGGGGCTTAGGTATGAAGATATTAAGTTCATTGAGGAGGATGTCAATGAGCAGATTAGGCAGCAAGCAGAGACCAAGCAGCAGAATTTAGTTCGGTATCAGGAAGATTTCACAGAAGCAGTTGAGCGGGAATTTCCTCTGTCTGATTCAACTCGTAGATCATTAAGTCAGTTGTGGCAATCTTTAAATTTGAGTCAACCAGAAGTAAGGGAAATTGAGCAACCGATTGTTGAGCAGAAAGCCAGGGAATATGAGGAACGTTCTCAGACCTCTCCCCCAGCTCCTCAACCTCTCCCCCAGCCCCTCTCCTACGAGGAGAGGGAGGAAATTCCAGGAGAGGGGAGCAGGGAAAACGAGGAGGGAAGGACAGAAGAGAATATTTCCCCTGGAGAAACAACTTCTAATCAGGAACTTAGGACTACTCACTCTCCAGCACAACTTAGACGCGAAAGTATTGCTACTGAAAGAACTTCTTCTGCATCACGACGCAATAATAGAACTACAACAGGAATTACGAGAAAGCAGTTTTTACAATGGGCTGGCTGGGGAGGAAGCGGTTTGATCGCGACATTGGTAGTCAGTCAGATTATCAAAGATCCTACATATATCTCAGTAGCCAAACCCAAATATACTAAACCTACTGAAGATAGTGATAAATTTGCAGGTTTACCTTTATGGACAGTTGAATTTGAAACAGTGACGGTTAATTTCAAAGGCGAGGAAGTTAGGCGTTCTACTCATCAGACTAAGTTTTTCAAAGAAGATTTAGGTAATGGCGTGATTTTAGAAATGGTGTCAATTCCTGCTGGTGAATTTGAAATGGGTTCTTCAAACGACGATGAAAAAGATCGAGACAAAGATAAAGGTCCTCAAAGTAAAGTATCGGTGCCAGCCTTTTTTATGGGGAGATTTACCGTAACCCAGGCACAGTATCAGGCAGTGATAGGCAGCAATCCTGCCAATTTTAAAGGAGATAAGCGTCCTGTAGAACAAGTGTCATGGCATGATGCAACTGAGTTTTGTCAAAAATTGAGCGAAAAAACAGGACTTAACTATCGTTTACCCAGTGAAGCTGAATGGGAATATGCTTGTCGCGCTGAAACTACAACTCCTTTTCATTTTGGGGCAACTCTGACCAGTAATTTGGCAAACTATAACGGTACTTTTATATATCAATCTGAACCAAAGGGAGAATATCGGGAACAAACCACAGAAGTAGGCATATTTCCACCTAATACTTTTGGTTTGTATGACATGCACGGCAATGTCTGGGAATGGTGTTTTGATCGCTGGCATGATAACTATAATGGTGCGCCAAGTGACGGCAGTCCTAGGCTAGACGATAATGACAAGAATTATCGTTTACTGCGGGGGGGTTCTTGGGACGGTGGTCCGCGGTACTGCCGTTCTGCTAATCGCAATTGGAATGATCCCGCTCAGCGCAGCTTCGGTAATGGGTTGCGTGTGGTATGTTCGTCGGCGTGAGCACTCTCTATAGTCAGAGCTGGTAAATGGGAATTTAGGTGATTTCTGAGAAAAAACATGCCATTGATGTAGGGGCGCATCGCGATGCGCCCCTACAAGTCCAAAAATAAAACCAGGTCGGATAGCTTGGTAGCTAAATGTGTGAAGAGTTATCCGATCTACAGAAAAATAATGCCTAAAATCTTCAAAGGTAGTATTTCTAATAAGCTGAAATCGGCGATCGCGAAAATCAAACCACTACAGAAGATAGATAACGCGTCAATAAAGCCAGGTTGTGGGAGAAAACTTCTGCGGAGTCTGACCGCTAGATGAGTCCCTCTTCGAGGATCAAGAAAACTCATCAAGGTCGCCCCGCTTTTGACCAGGGAATACCGGTCACCGTTAGGAACTGATGACTGTTTACTGAAAATGATTGCTTTGATGAGAATATTCTTGTTGCCAACATTTTTTCAGTAATTGTATTCGATATAAATACCAAAAGCGTCTGAAACTCCAAGTAGATTGTTGATCACAAATACGCTGATTTAAATATTGCCATGTACTGCGAGTTATTAGTTTAAGTTTCATATTTTTTGACCAAAAAAATTGCAAAGGGTGATTTTTGAGAAATAAGTGTGTGTTGCCTAATACTAATTTGGCAAATTTGCTCCCCAATCTTCTTGGTAGAAATTGCCTAAAAATAATAAGTTAATCGATAATAATCAAGTAGTTATACTATTGTTATTTTTCAACAATATGATATAATTCAAACTAACTTCGGGTAATGTTTAGAGTAATTTTGCCACCAAAATCAGGAATAGGTGCGGCAAGTTTAGATAATTTGACCTGAACCTTTTCTACTTTCTCTAAAGCTAGAATAGCATCTGCGATCGCGTTAATTAATTTTTCTACTAGACCAAACTGAGAATTCTTAATAATTTCTTTAACAGTTGCGATCGCTTCTCGATAATCAAAAGTATCCTCAAGCTCATCAGTTTTCCCAGCAGGAGACAGATCTAGCCATAGAATAAGATCTACTTCAAACCATTGCCCCAGAGTTCGTTCTTCTGGTAGATAACCTGTATATCCGTAACAGCGAATTCCTGTAATCTCTATTGAATCCATGAAATAAGTTAAATTATTTAGTGCGTTAATATTTTATTGCTATGCAAGGTATTTGGTTAGAAAAACAGCAATTACAACTCAAAAGCGATCTGCCGATTCCTGACTCACCAGCAGGAGAAGCGAGAATTAAAGTTTTGCGAGCAGGAATTTGCAATACTGATCTAGAACTTTTAAGGGGATATTATCCCTACACAGGAATTCTCGGTCACGAATTTGTTGGTGTTGTCGAGTCAGGAGCGCCTAATTTAATCAATAAAAGAGTTGTCGGGGAAATCAACGCCGCTTGTGGCAAATGTCATTTCTGTCTGACTAATCAACCCACCCATTGTGAACAACGTACTGTATTGGGAATTGTGAATCGCAATGGAGCTTTTGCCGATTATTTAACCTTACCTGTAGCTAATTTACATGCTGTTCCCGATCAGGTTACTACCGATGCTGCTACCTTTACCGAACCCTTAGCTGCTGCCTTAGAAATCCAGGAACAAGTTAAGATCTTGCCTGAACATAATGTATTAGTGGTAGGAGATGGCAAACTCGGACAATTAGTTGCCCAAACTATAGCTTTAACTGGCTGTGATCTCTTGGTCATTGGTCGTCATCATGACAAGTTAGAGAAATTAGCATTGAGAGGGATTAAGGTCGGGTTTGAAGATATTGTCAGTCCCAGAAGTTTTGATATCGCGATCGAATGTACAGGAAATCCTGATGGTTTTAATCTGGCTTTATTTGGTTTACGTCCCAGGGGAACTTTAGTCTTAAAGAGTACCTATGCAGGTAAATTGACATTAGATGCTTCGGCGATAGTGGTAGATGAAATTACCGTTGTCGGTTCTCGATGTGGTCCTTTTGCCAAAGCTTTAGATCTGTTATCTCAGAATAAAGTGGATGTTACTTCTTTAATTGAGACTTGTTATCCTCTCGAAGAAGGATTAGCTGCTTTTTCCCATGCTCAACAGCGAGGAACTTTAAAGGTTTTATTGAAAATGGATTCGTAGATCATGAGGAAAGTAGAGCGATCATGGAAAATAAACTTTCATAAATACTAATAAGCATAGTTATCAAGAAAATATGATCGCTTTTTAGACAAATACGTTACATTGCCGTACAATAGGAGCATAATAACCAATTTATCATATCCATTATGGCTAAGACAAATTCTTCTTCTTCAGCCAGACTAGAGGCTCGCGTTAAACCAGAAGTTAAAGCATTGTGGCAAAAAGCAGCTGAATTAGAAGGTAGAACTCTAACTGATTTTGTTATTACTAGTGTTCAGGAAGCAGCGTTTAAAGTTATTGAACGGCATGAGAAACTGAAACTAAATCGCGATGATAGTGAAGCTTTTGTCAATGCGTTGCTCAATCCACCTCAACCTAATGAATCTTTGAAAGCAGCAGCTTTACGCTACAAAGAAACAATGTCAGATTAATGGTTTTCAAAATTGAATCACTAGATCGCAGGAAGCACCAACGAGGTAATTTTTCCTGTGGAATAGATAGTTTAGATCGCTATATCCAGCAACAAGCTTCTCAAGATTTGAAAAAAAATTGCTACGGTATTTGTGTTAATCGATTTTCCTGAGACAGAAGTAATTGCTTACTATACCCTTTCTGCCTACACAGTGGAGATAACTGAGTTAAATAGTTCATTAGCTAAAGGTTTACCTCGTTATCCTCTTTTGCCTGCGACATTATTGGGTCGTTTGGCAGTTGATCGTGATTATCGAGGTCAGCATTTAGGAGAATTGATGTTAATAGATGCTTTAAAGAAAGCATTGGAAGCAACTGCCTCTGTAGCCTCTCTAGCAGTAATTGCAGAAGCTATTGATGAAACAGCAGCAAACTTTTATCGGAAGTATGGTTTTCAAGAGTGTCAAGACAATTCCAGTAAACTATACTTGCCTATGAAATCAATTAACGAGCTTTGTCAAAGTCTGAATATTTAGCTATTAATCGCATTGTCAGAAGAAACAGAAAAACAACTTTGTAGATAATAAGCAAAATAGAGCGATAATAGAGAATAATTATGAGCAGATTGACTTTAAGATTACCAGAAACATTACATCAACAATTGACAAATTTAGCTGAGGAAGAAGGAATTTCTCTTAATCAATATATTGTTTATGCTTTGACGCGCCAAGTAGCTTCTGCTTATACAGTTCAAGTGATTTCAGAAGCAAGTCGCCAACAACAGCAGCAGAATTTTGACAATTTAGTGGCGCAATTAGGGAAAGCTGACGAAAATGAGATTGAAAAGGTATTATCTCAAAGAAAAGTTGTGCAAGTCGAACCTGAGTTAACTCCCGATATAGTTAATCGCCTAAAAACACTAATTCAGAATCAAAATTATAAAAAATAAGATTATTTAGATTTTGAGGTTTTTGATCAGGCGATCGCTTTTAGCCAAATATGTCACATAGGTAAGAGATCGCGTTCTACCTTGTGTCAATATGCAATCAGGACGATCCATAATGTATATGTAGCCTATAGATTTAAAGCCCATGCTAGAAAAATCCCAAATTATTAGCGTATCTTCAGAGGTAATGGGCGGAACTCCTGTTTTTACTGGTACTAGAGTTCCGATTCAAACTTTCTTAGATTATTTAAAAGCAGGGGAATCTATCGATGATTTTTTAGCAGGATTTCCGACCGTAACTAGGGAACAAGCGATCTCTTCGAGATCCGCAAGCGGGGCGCATTTCTCGAAGAAGCGGAAAAACAACTTATTACTACGATTAGGTAATTATGAAACTGCTTTTAGATAAATGTATTGATCGAAGATTAGCGAGAGAGTTCGTCGGGCAAAATATCAAAACTGTTCGGCAAATGGGATGGGCTGGAACGAAGAATGGTAAGCTTTTAGCCTTAGCAGAAAAAGAGTTTGATGTTTTTATTACAGTTGATCGTAACTTATCTTTTGAGCAAAATTTGCCAAGTTTCAACATTGCAGTAGTTGTTTTAAAAGCACATTCTAATCGATTGGCAGATTTAAAACCATTAGTACCTCAAATTCTGGAGATATTGCCTAATTTAGTTAAAGGTCAAGCTGTAATAGTTAGTGAATAATTGTAATATTTTGGGTCGCTTTTTGAAAAAATACATCAAATAGATAAGCGATCTCTATGTGCGATGTTATCTCGGAAAATCAGTGTATGACGCTCGATTATCAACCCAGAGAGAACAGAGGGTTGAGACTGAATTATAGGCTCGCTATGTCTAGTTGAACTCGGGAAACAAGCTCGCAAGTAACTAAGAACTGAAAATAAATTAAGGTATGATGCTACAGATGATTTAAATTACTTTACCTATCCTGTTTGAAAAAATTGTAAATTACCTAATGTCCTTGAGATATCTTTTGTCATGTTAGCAAATAGCATCGTTTGTTACTTAAATTTTGTTCCCTAATCTTTGTATAAAATGAGAATTTTAATTGTAGAAGATGACGATCGCATTGCCAAGCCATTAGCGGAAGACTTGCGACACCAACATCATGCTGTAGAGATTGCTAGAGATGGCATTGAAGGATGGGAATATACTCAGGCGATCGCATATGATCTAATTTTATTAGACTTAATGTTACCTCGATTAGATGGCATAAGTCTTTGTAAACAATTACGCAAAGAAAAATACAATGCTCTAATTTTAATGCTGACGGCTAAAGATACTCTCACAGACAAAGTTTTGGGACTCGATGCAGGAGCAGATGATTATTTAGTCAAACCTTTTGAACTAGAAGAATTAGCAGCCAGAATTAGGGCTTTATCTCGTAGAAGCCTCGAAACCAAACCACCCATTCTTAGTTATGGCAAATTGCAACTAGATTCCACAGCAGACAAGGTTACTTACGATGGTGAAATTTTACTCCTCACACCCAAAGAATATATGATTTTAGAGTTATTTCTCCGTAACCCAGAAAGAGTGTTTAGTCGGTCGGAAATTCTAGATAAATTATGGGAATTTGACAAAGTTATTAAAGCAAGCGATCGCACGGTGAGAACTCACATTACCAATTTACGCCACAAACTTAAAGCAGTAGGAATGTCCGCAGATTGTATCGAAACAGTTTATGGTTTGGGTTATCGTCTGCGTGGTGCAAAAGATTGATTCAAACGACTGTTTTTATCGATCAAATCGCATCTCATATAAAAAAAATGTAATAACAGATAAATCTTGATAATTTCTTGATGTTCTCGAAATAGATATGAGTTATCGAGAATATTGGAGATAATACTTCTATGACAACTTTACTTCCAGACTTTAGCCAAACTACTTTTGAGTCGGGACAGCCTATTAATAATTCATACTTTCCTCTAACCCCTGGAACAGTTTTTTCCTACCAGGGAGAACTATACGATATAGAAGAAATTGTCGAAGAGGTGACAGAGGAGATTGGGGAAGAAATCGCCGAAGGAATTACAGAAGCCTTCGGGAGAGAGGAGATAGGTGACGATGATGATAATGAAGAGGAGGATGATTTAGAGGAATTAGCAGACAAGATTGAAGACGAAGTAGAGGAAACAATTGATCGCCTTGTTGATGATGTTGTTAACGAACTTAGTGATCGCGTTGAAGATTTCGATCCAGAAGAGTTAGCCGAAGAAATTGCCGATGAACTGACTGAAGATGTTCTTGAGGAATTGACTGGGGAAGAGATTGAGCTAGATGAAGATGATGATGTTGACGATTTTGGCGACGAAATTGTAGAAGCATTGGATGACGGTATTGATGAACTAGCAGTAGAAATAGCAGGCGAGATTGCCGACGCACAAGCAGATCTATTTGCTACTGAAAGCAATCAAGTCTTTGTCACCTATGACACTAAAAATATTCTGGGAGTAGATGCAACCGTCGTTCGCGATGTAGAGTGGGATGAAGGCACACTAGTTGAAGATACCTTCGATTGGTACGCACAAGACACAGTTGGAAATGTTTGGTATTTAGGGGAATTATCTACCAGCTACGAATACGACGATGCAGGTAACTTTATTGGTACTAACACCGAAGGTTCTTGGCAAGCTGGGGTAGATGATGCTTTAGCTGGCTATCTAATGGAAGCTAATCCTCAAGTTGGCGATCGCTACTATCAAGAATTTGCTCCAGGTATAGCTGAAGATGAAGCAGAGGTAGTAAGTTTAGATGAATCTGTTTCTATCGATTTTGGCGATTTTGATAACGTACTCCAAACTCGCGAATTTACCCAACTCGAACCAGGGGTGTTTGAATTTAATTATTACGCGCCAGGTGTAGGGCAAATTCTCACCGAGGAAGGCATTACCGAAGCAGGAGGAGAACCAGAACTATCTCCAGAATTAATCGATATTTCAGGAATCCCCAATTTCACCCTTCCCGCTTTGAGTACGGCTACTTTTGAAAATAGTGCCGAAATTAATAATATTTATTTTCCTTTAACTCCAGGAACTCTCTCAATTTACGAAGGAGAAGGAATTGACGCAGACACAGGTGAAATAGAAACGGAAAGAGAGGAAATTCTGGTCACTGAAGATACTAAAGATATTCTTGGTGTAACCAGTCGAGTGGTACAGGAGCGAGAATTTGTTGATGGCGTACTTACCGAAGACAATTTATCCTACTACGCTCAAGATACAGAGGGAAACGTTTGGTTATTAGGAGAAGCAGAAACTGAATATGAATATGACGAAGCAGGGAACTTAATTGAAACTGATGACTCAGATTCTTGGCTGGCTGGTGAAGGTCAATCTCTTCCTGGGTTTATTATGGAAGCCAGTCCCGAAGTTGGGGAAGGTTACTACCAAAGGTTTGATATCGGAGAGGAAGAAGACCAAGCTGAGATTGTTAATTTAGATGCTGCTATATCTGATTTTGGCAACTACGATGATGTTTTACAAATTAAGGAATTTTCAGCTCTCGAATCTGACGGCTTTGACTATGAGTATTACGCTCCAGGTGTCGGTCAAGTATTCACAGAGGAACTAAACCAAAATGGCGAAGTAATTTTTACCAGTTCTCTGGTTAGCTTTAGTGATATCGGCAGCCAAAATTTCTCAACAAATGCGGTACTCTGAATTTTGAGCAATCCTAAATTAAAAATTTTTTCACAGTGAATTTTCCTGGTATTGTGCCAGGATTTTTTCTTCTCTACAATGCAGAAAGCTCTACAAAATTAAACTTAAAATTTTTAAAAATCCTAATTGCCAATCGCCAATTGCCATATGTTTCAAAAAACTCGCTTGCAGTTAACCTTTGCTTATGTAGGAGTATTAACTGTTATCCTGACCGGATTTACTGTTGCCGTTCGCTTGATATTTACTCGCAGCCTTAACCAGCAACTGACTGTTAGATTGGAAAACTTGGCAACAGCAGCCACTTTCAATATGGATCTTGAAGACGGGGAATTAGATATTGATGATGATGAAATATTAGTCGGACAAGAGCAGGCGATACAGTGGTTCGATCTTCAGGGCAAGTTAGTAGCTCAACAAGGAGAGTACCAGCTAAACATCCCTCTGGAAATCGAGCCGTCTCTCCAAAATCATAGTCATCCCTACCCAATTCGCAGTGTTACTAAACCTGTCAAAGAGCTTGAAGTTGGAGAAGCAATTGGTTACGTGAGGGTAAGTGAATCATTGACTGAGCTACACAACACTCTTAGCCGATTAGATTATGGATTGAGTAGTGGAGTGGCGATCGGCATCTTATTAAGTACTATTGGTGGTATTTGGTTAACTGGCAAAGCGATGCAACCGATTGAGTCAAGTTTTGAGCGCTTAAGACAATTTACTGCTGATGCTTCCCATGAACTGCGCAGCCCTTTGATGGCAATAAAAACCAATGCAGATGTAGCTTTAAAATATCCAGAAGGAATCCGAAAAACCGATGTGGAAAAGTTTAAATCAATTTCTTCTGCCAGTAACCAGATGACTCGATTAACAGAAAATCTCCTGCTTTTAGCAAGGACTGACAAAATATCTCAGATCGAACAAAAACCAATTAATCTTAGTTCTCTATTGGCTGACTTGATACAACTTTACAAAAGCCAAGCAGAAGAAAAAAATTTGCTTTGGCAAGCTAACATTGCCCAGGATTTATATTTCCTGGGAGATGAAGGGTTATTAAGACAAGTTTTTAGCAATTTGCTACAAAATGCTCTTCACTATACTAATGCTGGCGATTCGGTAACTCTTTCTGCTAGTCGAACTAGTTCTAAGTTGTTGATTAAAGTGGAAGATACAGGAATTGGAATCGCCGCAGAACATTTGGATAGAATATTTGAGCGATTTTGGCGAGTAGATAAATCTCGTTCCTATCAAACAGGTAAATCAGGATTGGGATTAGCTATTGTACGAGAAATTGTACGACAGCATCATGGTGAGATTGCGGTGTCAAGTAAGTTAGGAGTTGGCAGTTGCTTTACGGTCAGTTTTTCTGTTTAAAAATTAGAAACTGAGTCAATAACTACTTTTCTGGGAAGAACTTCGGCGATTCGGTTTTGACAACAAAATTAGAAAGTAAAAGTAGTGCGAATTGCTCCAATAACTAGATCTTCATTGTTATTATTATTATTCGGTGCAGTAATCCACACTATCCCTGGAGTAACGGAAATATAATCTGTAATCTTATATTGATAGAAAGCTTCTATATGCCACGATAAATTTTCATCTTTCCCTAAAGAATTAATGCTCGATGAGGTTACCCAAGGTTCCATCCCCACGACAATACCCCCTAGATTTCCTTCTTGACCCAGATCTCGAAAAGCTAAAGTTACTGCCCAATTCCAAATATCTTGTGTACCACGATCGATTGTTCCTCCTAGGGTAGACAGAGTAGTTACTTTAGAAAATCCCCCCCAACTTCCAACAACCAAAAACTCACTCAGTTCCCAAGACAATTCAACTCCATAGGAATCACTAACAGTAGGGACTGCTTCGCCAAATACTTCTTCCGTAAAAGATTGCAAGTTAGCTAAATTACTACCCGCATCAGTATCGCTTTGATCGCGACTGTGGATATAGGTAACAGCTAAATTAAGGCGATCACTGGGACTGATGATAATTTGCCCAATCGCTCCGTAGGGGGCATTAAAAATTCCTCCTTCGTCATTTGGTTCATTAACGGGAGAGGCTAAATAACCCGCACTAAGTTCGACAGTTTCTCCTAACTCGTAAATCAGACCCAAACCGGCATCTTCAGCAGTTTCATAGATGGGATTTAAACCACCGAAGTTAGAAAGTGCCCCATTGCCCCCATTATCACTTTCCAGGAAATTAATTGTTTCGGCGATATCGTCAGCAGCTAACCCGGATGCTGCAATAATTACTTCGAGATTATCTCCCCAGGGAAAACTATAAACCAACTCATCTAATTCAAGATTATTCTCATTAGAACCGCCAAAAGACAATTCTCCTTGAAATGTTCCTGTTACCTCAGAAAAAGCAGGGAAATTTACCGCTTCTAACTCAATTGAGAGGGCATCTTTTCCCGTAAAGCTAGTTTCTAACTCCAGATTCAGATCATTGCCGAAGACAACTATGTGATCGATGTCTTGTTCGCCATTATCTTTGGAACCAGCAAGCACACTACCCAACCCAAAAATTATTTCTCCTTCAAGTATGGTTGTAGTCGAAAATTGATGATCTTTAAGAAAAGCTGTGCGCAATTCTAAATTATTTATACTACTGTCTAATTCAGCGATTTCTAGAGCAAAATCTTGAGCTAGACGATTTATAATCTCAATATCTTGCCTAACTACCATTTCGGCAGAGTCAATTAAACTTGTAATTCTTTTGATACACGAATTTAAACCAGCAGCGAATTCGTAACGAGATACAGTTTCGCTTCCTCGATAAGTTTGACCAGGAAAACCTGAAATGCAGTTATAATCTGCTACTAAACCGCGTAATGCTTCGTAAGCCCAATCAGTTCGAGATACATCTCTTAATCGATTAACTTGAGTTATTTCTGCGATCTCTTTTATTGGTTCTTCTGAGCTGTAGTGATCGCTCTGCTGAATTATCTCTTCCAAGTTTGTTTGAGCATATGTATTAGAAATACTTAGCAAAGAAGCTGTTACTAAAGTAAAAATTATTAGACTACACTTTCCCAAAAATTTCAGATGCATTGTTCCTTCATTTTGATATCCATAATATTCCAAAGTGGAAAATCTACAACTATAGCTAGATTCAGAATCATTCAGTTACTGAATGATTTATTGGCTTTATTTGTTTTTTTTAACTATAGTTAAATTTGCAATATAAGTAGAAAATATCAAGAACTTGAAAAGATTTTCCATAAACTTTATTAAAGCTTATGCGAAGAAAAACTCATCATAGATGTCTACGAATTTATGAGATAGTAAACCCCCAAATTTCACCTAAATGTAGTATCTCTTAAACCTTTCTTTAGGGGATTAGTAGACGCTTTGTCTATTAATCGATTAAAGAGACATTAACTAAATTAGAAGGAGAGGAAGAGACGGAGGATTAATTAGGAAGGCGATCGCAATTAAATTAAATTCTGCTTCTGTCCAAAACTGCTATCAACAAACAATCGAGACTTTTGGTCAAATTGATTTATGAGTTAAGATCAAAGGTAAAAGTCATGGAAAACAAACGCGACAAAATAGCATTAGTTACAGGTGGTAATCGCGGTATTGGATTTGCGATCGCTCAAGGATTATTACAAAAAGGTTACCAAGTAATTATTACTTCCCGTTCTCTTGCCAAAGCACAAGAAGCTGCCAAAAAACTACAACCACTTGGCAAAGTTATATCCATCGAATTAGCTGTAGCAGATGATAATTCCATCGAGCAAGCAGTAGTAACCATCAATCAAGAAATAAATCGCTTAGATGTTTTGATTAATAATGCAGGTATTTATCCTGATCGCGATGTCAATATTCTCACCATTTCCCGCAAACTACTAGATTCAACCCTCAATACCAATACTTTTGGTGCAATTCGGATGGTACAGGTATTGTTACCACTGCTGGAAAAATCTCAAGATGCCAGAGTAATTAATATTTCTAGTGGTTATGGGCAAATCAATGGACTGTCTGCTGATGTTCCCAGTTACTGTTTGTCTAAACTGGCACTGAACGGTGCGACTATTATGCTGGCTGATGCTTTGAGCTCAAAAGGAATTGTTGTAAATGCTGTTTGTCCAGGTTGGGTAAGAACTGATATGGGAGGTGAATCGGCACCGCGATCGCCAGAACAGGGAGCCGATACCGCAATTTGGTTAGCAACTGAAGCTTCTGGTAGTGAAACAGGTAAGTTTTGGCGCGACCGCACGGAAATTTCTTACTAAGTTGCTGATTTAACGCGCTCGTGAAGCGTTAGACTTGAGGTGTAAGATAGATCCCGATCGCCATAGCTATCATGAACGACAAATCAATCCACTAGCCGATTGAGGAAGCGAGGTTGAGATTATTTTTATGACTCTTGGACAAACAGAAATAATTCGTACAGAGCGAGGTTTGACCATTGCGGGGACTCGCATCACCTTATATGACGTGATGGATTACGTAACAGCCCAGTATCCACCAAAGTTTATCCGTGCCATGCTAAGTCTCACAGATGAACAAGTAAATGCTGCGCTATCTTACATTGAGACACATCGTGGGGAGGTTGAAGCAGAGTATCAAATAGTTCTTAAGGAGGCAGAAGAATTGCGGCAATATTACGAAGAACAAAATTGCGATCTCATTGCTCGAATTTCTGCAAAGCCACCTAAGCCAGGAATGGAAGCTGCTTGGGAAAAACTTCAAGCTCAGAAAGCCAAACACCAAGCTCAACTTAAAACCCGAGCATGATTTTTCTCGTAGACCACAATCTCGAAGGACATGCGCTGCTTCTGTCGGGTACCCTTGCTAGCCTTGGTTAGCTAGATTTGCTATCAATTCACTTTACTACTTTTGAGGAGATTTCCTTATCTATATACTAGCAATGAAAGAATAGTTTGGCGATTTGCCCAAGCTAACCAAATGGTTCTCCTAACTGCTAATCGTAGTATGAAAGGCAATTATTCTCTAGAGCAAGTAATACGGGAAGAAAATACATCAACGTCACTGCCTGTTGTTACTATTGGAAATACTGATCGTGTTCTCACTGATACCGATTATCGCAATAGTTGTGTTGATAGGCTCATTGAGATTGTATTGGATATTGATGACTACGGAGGATCAAGAAGACTGTTTATTCCGTGATATAAGGTTTTTGGGATTATGTTTTGGCGATCACAGTAAAATAGCTTTATGAAGCATAAGCAGATTTGGCATCGGAGCGAGAAGATAAAAAGCGAAAGTAAATATTATTCCAACGTCTTGGAAACTCAGAACATGAACAAAAGTTTACCCTCATTTGTCTTAGCCTCTGCCTCCCCCGCTCGTCGTAAGTTATTACAAATGGTGGGAATTAATCCTCTGGTTTGTCAGAGTAATTTCGATGAATCCCAAATCAAGGTCACCGATTGTGAAACTTTGGTGACAACCTTAGCCCAATGCAAAGCAGAAACCGTCAAAGATCGTTTTGATGATGCTTTGATTTTAGGTTGCGATTCGGTATTAACCATCGACGGTGAAATTCATGGTAAACCAGAATCAGCCGCAATTGCGATCGCACGTTGGCAAGCAATGCGAGGTCAAACTGGTTTCCTCTATACTGGTCATGCTTTACTGGATCTGCGACAACAAAAGCAAATCTTGCGTTGTGGCATTACAAAGGTTTATTTTGCTAATATTAGCGATCGCCAAATTAGAGATTATGTCGCCACAGGAGAGCCTCTTAACTGTGCGGGTAGCTTTGCTCTAGAAGGCAAAGGAGGATTATTTGTGGAAAAGATAGAAGGCTGTCATAGCAATGTTATCGGCTTGAGTTTGCCTCTGTTACATCAGATGTTAGATAACTTAGGCTATAATGTCAGCGACTTTTGGTACTTAAGATAGTAATAGGCTATCTTAAGTACCAAAGCTATGTTCAGAGATCTCTACTAGTCAACAAAAGTTGTAGTAGGTACGCTACTAGCGTCAGTAAAAGTCAACTCTGGACTAATAGCAACTGAGGTGTAGTCAGGATTTCTTTGCGTATTACTATCAATATCAGTTGCGTAATGCTCGAAGATGATAGTCTGAACTGGAGTATTATATTCAAAAAAGGCACGACCATATTCATTACTAGACTGACTTCCTAATCCCTTGAGGGTCACTGAGCCATCAGCATTATTCAAAATCCCAATCAAACTCGGATCATCTGCGCCAGCCAGATTACACTCATGCCCTGCGGCATTATCACTATAGGTTGTATGATTGCAGGTGGTATTAAAAAAGTCTTGGTAGTCATCAACTTTTGAGGGCGAGACTAGCTCGTTGCTAGAAGCACTCAAATTATTGATATCTACGCTGTTGCTACTATAGGCAGATACTTTAATCCACTCTCTCCTATCGCCAATTACCGAAAGACTACCAGCCCAAAGTTGCTCGATAGTTACGGGCGTAGAAAAAGTCATTTTAACCCAAGCACTATCATTTCCCTTGTCATGGGGATTATTAGTAACACGCAGAATGCCATGATAAATCCATAAATCGTGACTATCGTTGAGAGAATGTTTCTGAGGAGCATAATTATCATAGAGATTGAGACCATTATGATTTTGATCTTGTTGCCATCTCTGATTGGTAGAATACTCTACTGTGACATCGACTCCAGAACCATTGACGTTAGTAAAAGTTCTTGTGGCTTGAGTGCTGCTAGTATCCCATAAATCATACCAATTAAAAGTAGAAGAGTTATCAAAATTCTCATCTATGGCGTACAAAGGCTGAGACACGAAAGTTAATCCCAACAGACTAGTTGTGACTATAGAAGCTGCAAACTGTAAAAAAATTGGATATTTAGCCATAATTGTCAAGTTAAAAAAAGCAGAGAATTACGTACGAAGTTTTTACTCACTACAAGAATAACTAAGTAATACTTGAAATTACTTCCGTGTTTTCTCGAAAAAATTATGTAAATTTTTGGCAAAAATCTTGAGATATCAAGAGGAAAAAGGGTCTTAGTTTACGTTCTGCAAGGGTTGGAGTGATTTCCGTATTATTAACGAATTTTGTCGAGGGCTGAGAAATAGAGAATAAGCAAATTAGGTGATTACAACATAAATGTTAAGAATCCAATGTAATTAGAGTCTTTTTTTCATAGCAACAGTAGAATGCAAACAAGATTAAGCAACGATTGTTAAGCGGTGATCTTCGCGATCACAGAATCAGCTTCTCAACAATTTTCTGCAATCTAAGTTCCTACAACATTTTTTTATCATAAGCTTATGACGCCATTAGAAGAATTTAGAGGCAAAATAGCATCAGGAGAAATCTTTGAGGCTTTAACGGTAGCCATGAGTGAAGCGATCGAACTCAATATTACCACCTGGGTTGCCTCGAACGATACAGATGAGCTAGAAGACAGTTCTCAGCCTGGTTATCGGATGCGAACTAGAATAAATATAGTGGATGGTGAAATTGAAAACGAAATTGGCAGCGAGTTTGTGACGAATCCAGCATATTTAGAACTCCAAAAATTACATTTAGAACAAGTACAGCAAGGAAGAGAGATTTTGTTAAACAATCTTGCTAGTTTACAAACCATGTTCGCTACTTTTAGCAATACTATGCCTAAAATGGCGGAAAACAAAGTTATTGAATCGCAATAAACATTAATTCAAGATAGCCACAATTAATCACTGATTTTTATAGGAAGATAAAATATTATGGCATCCAGTACAGAATTCAAAAAAGCTCTCAGAGAAGGGAAATTGAGTGAAGCATTCATCATCGCGATGGGAAATGCCCCAGAGTTGCATATTACTACTTGGATCTCCTCTCCCGAAGATAATGCGGCCCAAACTTCTCGGGGAAAATGTTTAAAAACCCATGTCAATTTGATAGAGGGGAAAATTGCCAATGTAATTGGGGAAGATCTGATGGAAGATAATCTCTATGGTGCAATTCAAAAGTTTCATAGTCAACAAGTCACTCAAGGGCATCAAGCAATTAGTCAAAATTTATGGAGTCTGCAACAGATGTTTCGCTTGATGACTATCATGCAAAAACAACAAAATGGCGAAGAATTTCAACCCCTACCATTATTAGAATCTTTCCCTAAAATTACTCCTTCCCCCATTGCCATTGAACCTGCAACCATAATCGCCCCAAATGTTGAGCAAACAAACCAGGAGATCGAGACTAATCTTCAGAGTTTTCCCCAGGGAATTTCTCAACAAAATTTATCAGAATCAGAAGTTGATAATGTCACTGATGATCTGCTATCTTTAGTCGATTTAGACATAGAAGAAGAGGAAGAACCCCAACTAGCTGAAGAAGAAAATGAAGACTGGGGAGAATGGTTAGATGATGATTCTAGTATAGAAGAAGATGTTGTGAGTTTAGAATCTGTTGACATCAATGAATCAAAAGATTGGGGGAAAGAAACGACATTTACTCCCCAGAGATTAGATAATAATTCAGATAATTCTATTCAGGATAATTAAGCAATCTTGCTTCAGGATTTTTTACTATAGTTGTGGCTGTCCAAAGAAATAATAGTTCTCATAATTTACGATCGCAATCGAGAAATCAATTTTCCTTTCCCAAAATCTCTGCTTTTTCCTGGGGGAATTTCGATCAATGGCTCACTGCAATAAATTCTCTGTTAGAAGATATTCCCGCTTTAGAAGTGAGCACAACTATTGTAGAAGAAATTACCCCAGAAATTTTTATTCCTTGGGAAATTTATCAAGATATTTATCAAATTTCTCCTGTTTACTTGCAGGAAAGAGCCATAGATCCCAGTTTATGCGATCGCTATCTTGATTTACGTCGTCGCTTAGAGTTGCAATATGCTTTGCTATTAGTAAATCCTAAAAGTAAATTATATAATTCCAGATTAAAATTAGAAGTTCAAGCAGATTTACCAATTTTAGCTAAACATTCGTCTAATTGGTTAGATATTACTCCCAGATTACCATCTCCTGAGAGTTTAAGCGATTCCGATCAAAAAACTCTGCATCAATTATTAGAAGAACCCCAGTTTCTTGCGACTCTACGACAACTAGGAAAGCTAAAAGATATTTTAGATCGTAAAGATTTAAATACTCAAAAAATAGCATCAAAAACTTCTATTGATAATAAGATTACTCCTGATATTACCTATGCTCAAACTTTAATTAAAATAGATGGTAAAATTGATAATCGCTATTCCCAGGAAATTCTCGACCTGAATATTCAGCAGCAAGAAAATATCATCGAATTACATAATAAAGGAATATTATCAGGGGAAAAACAATGGCATCAATTATTTAAATTTGTACTTATTGTGATTAGGAATTGGGGATTTAGAGATTAAAAAAAAAAGTAATTTTAATTCAATAAAAAATTTTATCTGCATTTTTATTTATGGACAATCTTGAAAACTTTAACCAGCTTATAGCTAATCGCGAAGCGATTTTAATTTATGCCAGAAAATTATACTAGACTTCAAATTATCAATAATTTTTATATTAGTATTGAGGAACAAAGAGTTTCTCGTCAAAATATTATTCCTCAGCAAGTTAATTTTGAATTTAATCCAGAAAGTTTAGATAAAATAGGGCAGATGCGACTTAATCGTAATTCTTTATCCTTTGATACTCAATTATTAACTAATTTAAGATACTATAGCCTCTTGCAATGTAATAATATCAGGCGATCGGGATTAACTTTTACTAGTTACTATTGGCAAGGCGAACAAAAAATAGCCGTTATCAGTAGTAATATTTCTATTCAAGGTCAAATTTATCAACAAATTCGGCATGATTTTTTGGTTAACTTTTCCTTACTAGAAAAAATAATTGATGCTCATTATTGGTCGATCAATCAGATATTCAAACAATTACCCTTGACTTATCAGAAAAAAAGCTATTTACTATCTTGGATTTTTCCCTTATTAATTACGTTGGGGATTGTAATAGTAATTTTTATGTTCTTCCCAACTATTGTCTTAGTTAAAGCGATCGCATTTTTGATAATATTTATCCTAACTAAATTTAGTTTTCAGTATTTCATTAATAAATATCTATTTAAATTCATTTTACAGCAATTATTATTTGGTTTATTTTCCCATAATTCCACTAGAAGAAAACTGGGTTTTCTTCTTCTAAACTATTTTAGTTGATCAGTAGTCCAATATTAAGTTCTAAAGCAATGAGGGAATCCACACTACTATTTGCTTGATAATCTGCGAAAATGAGATTAATCATTCATAAATTAACTCTAAAATATGAAGGTATCAATCACATCACTCTATAACTGGTATCGTGACACTCTTCGCAATCCCAAATATCGTTGGTGGGTTGTTTTAGGAACTTTAGCTTATTTGGTTAGTCCTTTTGATATTGCTCCTGATTTTATTCCTATCGGAGGACAAATAGACGATTTTGTATTAGTAACCTTGCTAGTTACAGAATTATCTCAATTAATTCTTGAGAGTTTTCAAAGCCGCAATCAAAGTCAAAAAGTAGAGGAAAATTTAGACGACAATAAAGATGTCAAAACTGTAGATGTCAAAGCAGAAAAAGTGGAAACAGAATCAATTTAAATGATGAGGCATGAAGCAGTTAAACCACCTAAAGGTTTTAACAGTTGGCTTATAGCGAGGAACCCTTTTGAAAGTTGTTTCTTGGGGAAACCACCACCGCGATAGTGGAACATCGAAGCACTGCTTTGTGGAATTATCCTACTTTGAGCAAGTGCTTCAAGACAGTTGGAACAACCCGACTGTTTCCTTTCGTAAACAAGGCAATGCTGACTAACAAAAGATGAACTATGAGTACTAAGAAATATTTAATAACTACCAATCTCTAATTCCTAATCATCAAAATTACCAAGGTAAACGACTACCATCCCAAGAGAAAAATTCTCCACTATCAGTTGACTTCAAACTTGCCAAAACTTCTAATAATAAATTTACAGTCTTGGTCACAGAAAATAATTTTTCTGGCGGTACATTTTTTTGAAAAGGCTGGGAAAGACGAGTATCAGTTGTCCCAGGATGAAGAGCAACAACAATAGTTTTTGGACAACGACGACTATATTCGATAGAAATAGTTTTCAGAAACATATTTAAAGCAGCTTTGGACGCACGATAACCGTACCAGCCCCCCAAGCGGTTATCACCAATGCTCCCAACTTTTGCGGAAATACTAGCAAAAATACTCCCTTCTTTATGACGTAACAATAGCATTAAATGTTTGGCCAATAATACTGCCCCAATACTATTAACCTGGAAATAATTGATCAGATTTTGTGAATTTATTTGTCGTAAACTTTTCTCCGGTTGTAATTCTCCTTGATGAAGCATGCCGACACAATAAATAACCAGATGTAATTTTTGCGTTTCTGAGCTAATTACTTTGATACCCTGGATAATTGACGATTCATCGGTAATATCCATTGTTAGGCATACTAATCTATTGGGATTGTTAGCTGCTAAGGTTAGTAATTCTGACGCTGTATCACTACTGCGATAAGTTGCATAGATTTTGGTGACTTGATTGTCTTGTAAAATTTGTTTGACAAAACCTAACCCAATACCTTGACTCGCACCGACAATTAAAATATTCGATTGATCAGCAATATAGTTAATTTTTTGCATTTTTGTAATGGTTCATCAAGTTGGATTTGAGAACTAAGTATCATTAAATTTTCTCTGCTCTTGGTTTGAGTCTCTTGGTCAGCATCGGTAAAGGGCAGGGCTGTTTCATTCTCAACTAAGACAGCAGAGGAGCTTCGGAGAGGGGAGCAGGGGAGGATTTTTCAAGCTATACACTCTATTTTGACGAAATTTGTCGGTATATTTTTTGGGAAACTCAACGAAATTTTAATAGTTCCAGTTAATTTCACGATAACAGTCATCAAGTTTTTAAACTCTAAATTCAGTTATTTTTAGACAAATTTGTTTTTATTTTACTCTCTTTCCTATTCTCCTCCTTCTATTAAGCTCTGACAACTTTTTTCTTGAACTTGAAACAGCCCTGCCCTTCTAGGGGTACTTTCTCTGGTCTTTTTTTGGCGAAGGTATTGAAGAGAAATATATGCTGGAATCAATAGCTGCGTCTTCTGACAAATTAACTGAGATTTCTAGTGTTTTTGTCTGATTTTTATTGACTAACAATTAGCAATTTCTTATTTTGAAAAACTTTATGAAAATAGAATTTTATTTTTAAGAAATGTAAATATTTTCAAAGAAAGATATTATTTTGCATAAATCAAAAGGTCTAACTACAAGTAAATAATAGAATCCTTTTTATGCAGATACAGCCCCAAAAAGAATTTATGTGGCATGGAACAATAAAGTATTGTAAAAGTATTATGCCAAAGTCTCGATAATTTAGAGAACTCTCCTAAAACCATGACTAAGCCAACGCAAATTAATTCAATGGTGGCACCATTGGACGATCTAAGTGAATTGGCAAAAAACAAAATTACGGAGTAAGAATATGGCTACTATACACAACAAAAAATTAAGCGATTGTAGTGCAGAAGAGATCCGAGAAGAACTACACCAACGAGAATGCGAATCAGATTCTTTAGCTAAAAATAAACGGAATTTGGCTGAGTATGATTCAACAACATTGCAAAAAGAATTAAAACGTTCTCAAAAATTAGTTTATGGAGTAGATGATCGCCAAGACTTATATCAAGTTGCAGATCGACGCATACAGACTTTAGCTGACAGTGTGGTTAGTTTAATTGATATCAGTCGTATTTCTGATAATGGCAATGGTAGTTCGACAATCTCAACCATTCCTTTTCGGATATCTAATAATCTATGTGATGGCGAACGCTTTCGGGAACAACCAACTGCTCCTCGTTGTTCGGGATTTTTAGTGGCTCACGATATCGTAGCCACTGCGGGACATTGTATTAATCAAAATAACCTAGCACGCAATCGGTTTGTATTCGGTTTTCGCATGATTAATGAAACTGAAGCTAATGTGGTGATTTCTAACAATGATATTTTTCGGGGAGTAGCCTTAATTGTCCGTGAAGAAATATCTACTGGGGCTGATTTTGCTTTAGTTCGTTTAGATCGTCCCGTAACAGGACATACTATTGTGCCGATTCGACGTTCGGGCAAAATTGACGATGGCGAAGATGTTGTTGTGATCGGACATCCATCAGGATTACCTCTCAAATTTGCTAATGGGGCTCAAGTTCGAGATAATTCACCCTCTAGTTTCTTTGTCGCTAATTTAGATACCTATGGCGGGAATTCTGGTTCTCCCGTTTTCAATGAAGATGAAGGTGTTGTGGAAGGAATTTTAGTACGGGGAGATGCGGATTTTGATCGGTTAAACGGATGTTTCGTATCTAATGTTTGTCCTACCACTGGTTGTCGAGGAGAAGATGTAACTCGCACCACAGAATTTGCTGACTCTGTTCCAGAAACCGTTACGGAACCTCAACTTAATTTAGAAAGCCGCGTGGCTCATTTAGAAACAGCAATTGAATCAATTGCCAGTGACATCAAAGCAATTAGGGAAAGTCTTGGAACCTAATAATTAATGCTTAATACTTTTGGCGAACTTAACATTCGCTATTCTTCTAATAACAAATACTAGGACTGTAAAATCCTCAATCATATGTCTTCTAGCTCCCATTTAACCATTGAAGAAATCTGGATTTGTCCCCCTTTATCCTTTGCTCGGTTTGGCCAATCTCCTTATCCGATGGAGAATTTTCACTGGGCAGAAAATGACTATTCTCCAAGGGGAACAGCAGAAACCGTTATTGAACCAGCCTTGACCTTTAATATTGATGCCAATAGCAATATTTCTGCCTATTTGCCTGAGGAAATTCGTTTTAAAGATAATGGAAAATGGCGACCCGTTTGTCCATTTTTTGAGTTGCATGGACGTTTATCAGACGGCAGTGAAGGGCCTATTGGGTTGAATGAATTGCAAGCAGCTGGATTAAGTCTGAAAAATATTGTTTGGCAAATTAGGGTCGCTAATCGTAAAGCCTATCATTACACTTTAGCAGAAGGCGATCGCGTTGAAGCCAATGTGACCATTTCCGGGGAAGATCATCGCATCCATCCCTTGTTAGGAAGCAGCCCCCAAGATGCAGATAATCCCCTAATTCCTGAAGGAATGTATATTCCCTTGGGTCAGATTAGAGTGATTCGACCTAATCCCACTTGGCCAGAAGTCCGATTGCGGATTACGCCACCCCAAGGCTTAATTTATGCCCCCAGTAACACCAGTGATCGAGATTTAAGCGCATTAGTTCCACCAACCCAAAACCAAGCCGCGTTCTTGCGACATATTAATTGTTTCCTTAACCCCCAAGCCGCTTGGCCCAATTGGGAGCTAGGCTCAGGAGCCAACAGCGATCCCCGAACCAATCCAGGAGGCTTATATGCCCAGGATTCCCAAGGAAACAGCCTGGGATTTATCGATGATTCTAATGATGGACTGATTCAAGTTACCTTGACTGGAACAGGCGTAGGCAAGGAATTAACCGCCTATGCTCGTTATACCTGTTGTCCCCCAGATTTTCAACCAGATCGCCGTCCCTTTGTCTCCATTGCTGATGGGTTAAGCGACTTGACCAAACGGGAAGAAGTCTTGAGAAGGGGTTATATTGATGGAGCTAACTGGGCTGAAACCGAGGAAGAAATTGCCGATTTGATGCAGCGAGTCAGAGAGACCATGGAAGCATCTAATCTAGATCATCAAAATCTGCGATCGCAATTGGCCAATCCCAGTCCCAATGGCGAAAAGATTTTCCCCTTTGAACCAATGGAACCACGACCTGGACATCCCCTACCCTTAACAGAATTAGGTCGTTCTAATCATGCCAGATTTCTCGCCTACGAGGTCTTTAAACAAAGGTTAGGACAAAGACCAGAATTATTTGAGAAGTGGATTCGTAAACCCACCAACGAACCAGAACCTTACAACGAACAAATGCCAGCCTTGATGAGAGGATCAGATTCTTCCCCAATGTTCATCTCCCAACGGCAATATTACTTGATGAAGGAATGGTTAGACGTAGTGCAAAATAATCCCCAAGAAGGAGGAGAATCCTAAAAATGAAGCTTACCGCACCCGATGGGACTGATTCAAAACTTACTCCTTCATCTGCTACCCCTTCCCCATTATTTCGTGATTTTCATTTATTTGAGAGTCAGTTGGGTCAACATTTGTTAGTGGTAGATGGTTCCCAGGTATTTGACCTCGATCCATTTTGGGTCGAGCAGTTAAATCAATGGCTAGTAGCCGAAGAGGTTACCGCAGAAATGATCGCCTTTCGAGACAGCTTTTTAATGTCTGGGGGAAAAATTGCGCTCGATGATACGCCCCTAGAACCGCCACCACTGCGTTCCCTGTCCTTAAATGTTGCCCAAAGCTGTAATCTCGGTTGTCAATATTGTTATGCCGATGCCGGGAAATTTGGCGGTCAGGCTAAATTTATGCCCCAAGACGTAGCAGAACAAGGAGTTGAGCGTCTGATCGCCGAAGCTGAACCAGGGGTTGATTTAGTGGTGGGATTTATGGGAGGAGAACCCCTACTAAATCGTAAACTTATTCATCATATTACCCGTTATACCAGCCAACGAGGGCAAGAAACTGGTCATAAAATAAGATTTTCCCTAACTACCAACGGAACCTTGATTGAACCTGAAGATGTGGCTCTTTTTGCTACCTATGGTTTCAATATTTCTGTTAGTTTAGATGGTCCCCAATGGCTACACGATCAATTGCGTCCCACTCCCAAGGGACAGGGTAGTTATGAAGCAGTTTTAAGGGGGTTGGAGAGACTCAAAGCACAACGTCCTGGTCATTTATCAGCAAGGATCACCGTCACTCCCCAAACAGGGCAATTATTACCGATCTTGCGCCATATTCTATCCTTAGGGTTCGATGACGCAGGTTTTGCTCCTGTTTTAGTCTCACCCAATCCAGATTATGCCTTTGGAGTGGAAGACTTTCAGCAATTTTTACAGGACATGATTGAATGCGGTCAAGTCTGTCAACAACACCTCTTAGATGGTAAGCGTTTTCCCTTTACTAATTTTGAAACCGCTCTCCATGAAATACATCGGGGAAGTCATCGTCCCTATCCCTGTGGTGCAGGTGCCGGATATTTAAGCATGAATAGCCAAGGTAAATTATATGCCTGTCATCGCTTAGTGGATCAGGAACAATGGAACTTGGGTTCTGCCCAAAACGGATCGGACTTTGAGGCGCGACAAGAACTCTTAAAACGCGCTCATGTCAACAGTATGGAGCCTTGCCGTAACTGTTGGGCTCGTTATCTTTGTGGGGGCGGTTGTTATCACGAAGTCAGTCAACGGGGACGCATTGCCTGTGACTATATTCGGGGATGGCTGGAATTTTGTTTAGCCGCCTATGCCGAACTTTCGACAGCTAGGCCAGAATATTTTCTCACTCCTGAGACCTATTTTGTTGATTGAAGTTTAGTAGGAGTCCAACGGCTGTTACCCCCTAAATTATGAATGAAATGAATTAATTGATCAATTAATTACCAAATTGAGAGATTGGAACATGAGTCAAAATAACAAACCTCTTCGTCCGTCTTCGACCCCTGAAGATCCCAAAGCTTGGAAGATTTTTCCCCGTAACCTAACTGCCCGAGCCGCTTATATTGTACCTGGAAACCCTACCAGTAGCCGACCAGAGGATGGTGTCGATAATAGCTATCCAGGGTTAGAAATGGATGCCCGTAACCTGCAAAAATACTTCTTTCCTGGCCTATATTTTGAAGTATATCGAGACAATGGGGCGCGACTCGCAGGACTAACACCACCGGATCGAGCTGCTCAGTGGCTTAATTTAGGCTTAAGAGAAGAGGATCTTCAGAACAATTTATACTTGTGGGTTCTGCAAGGAAAAACTGCCGCTGCTCAAGATGCTAACCATCCTCCAGCTATTGACTTTGTGAAGACCCAAGGTTTAGGAGGATTATATGCCTGGCGTAAAATTAATGCCTTGTTTCCTGGTAAAGTTGCCGTGGCGATCGGACCGGAACCCCCTGCTGCTGGCGAAAAACTGGAGGCAGCAAAAGCTAAATTAGCTGAGGCTTGGCAGCATAATCAAAGTTCTGTCCAACGAGATGGAGTGGGGAAATTGGAATATGCGATATTGATCGCTCAACGTGCAACCTATCTCAGTCAGGAAGGAGTGCTCGATCCTGATGTTTATCAACCAGGAGAACTAACCCGAACCCTTTGTACGCCTTGGACTTATGATTTTCGGGACTGTCAATGTTTCTATTGGGCTTCTAATAAACCCGATGTTAGCAGTGGGGAAGATGATAAATATCCTTATCTGAATTTTCAACGCAAAAACTGGCAAGTTGACCCCCAAACTGAGGATATTGCCAATAGTTATCAAGCCCGTCGAGACCGTGAGATTGACTATGCAGAGATGATGATTGATTGGGAACAGTTGCGTCCTGTGGTCAATGGTCGAGAATGTGGTCAATCCTATAAACCAGAAGCTTCTCCCCAAGGACCGATTCTCACCTTAGAAGAAATTAAAACAGAATTGACTTATTTGGCAACGGTAGAACATGCCTTAGCGGTGCAATATCTCTATGCTTACTATTCTGTTAATACCACCTATGAGGAACCAAACGATCCCGATCTCAGAACCTTTCGCCTCTGGAAAGGGGCTAACGAAATCTTTAAAATTGCCATTGATGAAATGCGCCATTTGCGTTGGGCTAATCAGGTATTAAAACTATTAGGAGCCCCAACTATTGTTAAACGGGCTGCTAAGCTGGGGCGACGTTTCCAAACTCCTTTCTATTTACAAAGTTTGACTAATACTCAATTACAGTGGTTTGTGGATGTAGAAAGGCCGAGTCGTTCGACCATTATCGGACTGGATGGGATGTATGTCGGTATTCAAACCTCCTTACAGCGACTCTCAGCTCAGGAAATCGATCCCGAAATTCAACGCCGTGCCGTGGAAATCATTAAGCTGATTATTGATGAGGGAGAAGGTCATTATGTGCGTTTTAGTACGGCTCAACAAAATTTAGCCTTCTATGATAATTCAGGACGGGGATATGATGATAACGGTCAGCCAATTTTACCTAGCTATATTCGTTCAGGAAATTGGAGTCAACAGAGTGAACCCCGACCTGATGTACCTGGTGGTGTACTTTATGGGGCACCCCATCGGGAAACCCAAGATCCCGAAGGAATTAAATTACAGCTCCAAAGCGATGTACTTTATTTTACCTTGTTAGTCTTGTTAAAAATTGCCTTTGCCATGGAAGATGAACGTATTAGCGGGGCATCTTTACGTCAGGCGATCGCTTGTATGTTCAAGATGAATGACATTAATTTCCAACTGGCAGCCAAGGAAATGACCCCGTTATTTACCATTCCTGAATGGTGGGAAAGTGATCCCCCTGTGACTTCTCAAAATGCAGCTCATATATTGTTTGAAAAGGCCAAACAACAATTGATAGACTCAGGAGTGATCCAAAGTCCCGAGTTTGTCCAGAAGTTAATCCAACCCTCCTTAACCCAGTCCCGTGCTTTACAAAATCCAGTCTTGACTCAAGTTTTAGGTAAACAGCATCAAGAAAGCATCGAAGATGTGATTGCCTACTTTGACCATGCCATCGATCAAACGTCTTATGAATCAGTTTAAGGTTATTTCAACCACAGCAGTTCCCATTGCTGTGGTTGGTCAAAGTTTGACGGTCTATGCTGTCGCTGCAGCGTTAAGTCAGTTGGGTTATGCTTGTACGTTAATTCATAATCCAAAAACTCTACAGTTTGCCGGACCGTCTTTAGTGCTCAATGATGTTGGTCAAACTTTGTTGCGGGAATTGTTTGGCGAGCTCAATTTTGAGCAGCTCGCTCAGCGTTTAACTTATCGTTGGGTGCGTTGGGGACAAGAAACGGACTCAGAACAGGTCTATCAACCTGCTTGGGTCATTCCTTACTCTGTTTTATTAAACCAAATACTACAGTCCGAGATCATGCAGTCTGTTTCGATTGCTGATTCAAGGCAGATGACACTCCAGCAGTTGTCTAATGATTATGCTTGGACAGTTTATGGGAGTCAACAACAAGCCGCTCTCACTATGGCAGAAACTCTTGATATCTTCCCTGGCGGGCAACGAGTAATGATAACGGCTGAGATTCCTCATGAGAGCTTAACCTTACGGGACAGTTGTTATATTGAATCCTTACCTAACGGTTGGTTGTTTTACGCACCCCTTGATGGTGATTCGGGAATACTTCAAGCTTGTTTGCCTAAGTTACCCATAAATCCGCGACGGGCTTTATTAGATTGCTTGTATTACAGTCAGCTAATTAGCCCTTTAGTTAACCATCTCGATCAGGTGCGCTGTTTCCCTGCTGCTCCCTGTTTGCAGTTACCTCTTTATGGTTCAAGATGGCTGATGGTTGGGAATCCTGCGGTTAAGCTCGATCCGATAAGTGGTGAAGGAACACCTTTTGCGCTCCGCACTGGGATTTTAGCGGCTGCAGTTATTGATGGTATTTTACAAAATTCTACTACCGCAGATGCTTTGTTAAATCATTATCAAACTCGCTTAACTCATTCATTCCTGTCTCATTTACAAGGATGTAGTAAATACTATCAACCTGTATTAGGCAATCATGAGTTATGGCAAGGTGAAATTAATCAGATGATTAATACTGGTCAGAATTTATCAAGTCGATTAAAACAACAAACAAACCTCAATCTAAATTATCAATTAATTGGTTTGAAATTGCAGGAACTTGCCCCAAACTAAAGCGGGTAAACCGCTGTTAGCCCCGTCCATAGTCAAAACTGGATTTTTTAAATCCTCTTCGCTCTTGAATCGAGGCACTGTGAACCATTACATCGAAGATAATCCTCTGCCGTATTGCTTCTGATGGTGGAGTTACAATATCTGTGTTGAAGAAATATGTTGAAGGGCAAAATACGCCCCATTTAACCCTGCCCGTGCTAGCATCTCAAATTTCGCTTATCGGCGGAAAGCGAAGCTTCCCGCACGGAAGCTAAAAAGAATTTGCCATTACATTCATAACATTCTATGAATCCTAATCCCTTTTTAAATCTTGAATATGAACCAGAGGTCGAGCATAACTTAGGAGCAGACTATTATGATGTAGTTCCAGCAGCAGAATTTCCCATACATATTTTACGATTTCGTAATGATCGTCTACTGCCAATCTTAAAATTAAATCCTGAACAAGTCAGCGATCAAGATTTTATCGAAGCTTTTGGCAAATTTCAGATCCAACAACCTTTTCTGGCTTTACGATATCATGGCTATCAATTTGGTCAGTACAATCCCTATTTAGGCGATGGGCGAGGTTTTCTGTATGGACAAGTTAGGGGCAATGATAATATTCTCTATGACTTTGGTACTAAAGGTTCGGGGAGAACACCCTATTCCCGGACAGCAGATGGCAGATTAACCCTCAAAGGAGGGGTAAGAGAGATCTTAGCAGCAGAGGCATTACATCAGTTGGGAGTAAGAACTTCTAGATGCTTAAGTATGATCGAAACAGGAGAATCCTTATGGCGTGGTGATGAACCTTCACCGACTCGTTCCTCAGTAATGGTAAGATTTAGCCGTTCCCATATTCGTTTCGGAACTTTTGAAAGGTTACATTATTTGCAGCGTCCTGATTTAATTCAAAAATTATTAGATCGCGTTATTGCTGTTTATTATCCCCATCTTGCTCGGACAGCGGAAAAATATGCTTTATTTTATGCAGAATTGGTGACTAGAGTTGCCGAATTAGTTGCCCAATGGATGGCTGCGGGATTTTGTCACGGAGTCTTAAATACTGACAATATGTCGATTACAGGGGAAAGTTTTGATTATGGACCCTATGCTTTTATTCCGACCTATAATCCTCAGTTTACTGCAGCTTATTTTGATTATGGAGGACGCTATAGCTATGGGAATCAACCTTTTATCTGTAAGCTAAATTTAGAGATGCTGCAATTACCTCTGGCAATGGTAATGTCAACCGCAGATTTAGAAGCAGGATTGGCACAGTTTGATGATTGCTATAATGCTACTTACGAAAAATTAATGATCCAAAAGTTGGGGTTTCCTGATATATTTGTTCCTCAAGCAGCCGAGTTATTAACTGAGACGATTAACTTACTGCGTAATAGTGATTTGGGATATCATAATTTTTTTGCCGAACTCGCTCAATGGTTTAATGATGGTTGGCGAGATCATCATGATTTGATATTAGAAAATGCTTCTTTTACTCAAGAAATCGGAGATAACTGGAAAAAACTATATCATATTTGTTTAAATAAATTAGCATCATCAACCATGGCAGAAATACGCGATCGCTTATCTTTTAACAATCCCAAAACGGCTTTACTCCGGCCTGTAATTGAATCTATTTGGCAACCTATTGTAGAAACAAATAATTGGCAACCTTTTTATGACTTAATAAAAAAAATTCAACCTAAAAATTAATCACTAATAACTGAAAACTGAATTAATTATGTTTCAAGGTTTACGCTGGCGTTTGCTGATTTATTACTTAACAGTAATAGCAAGTATTTTAAGTGTGTTTGTTGCAGGAGTATATCTCTTCTTTGGCCGCACTCTATATCAACAATTAGACAAAAAATTATTAACCTTAGCTCAATCTGCTGCCTCTTCTTTCTCCGCAGTGGAAAACCAAGGAAAATCCTATTTAAATAAAGTAGATAAGGTACCATGGCGAGATATTTTTAACAGGGACAAACAAAGCTTAGAATGGTTTGATGCTCAAGGTAATTTGTTAGGAAGTAAAGGTTTCTTCCAATTGGAAATGGAACCAAAACCTGGGGCATTGAATATGGTAGTGAATTTACCTCAAAATAAAAAGCAAAAACAAGAACAAGAACAAGAACAAGAACAAGAAGAAGTTGAAATTCGTTCTTATACTATTTCTGTTTTTAAAGATAGTAAGATTCCTGATACACCTGCTACTTTAGAAGGATATATCAGAGCTAGTCAATCTATTGAGGAAATAGATGGAGTACAGAATAAACTTTTTTGGGTTTTGATTGCTGGGGAAGGAGTGACTTTAATTTTGAGTGGCTTGGGAGGAATTTGGTTAACCCATGAAGCTATTGCTCCTATCAAAGCAAGTTTTTTACAATTAAAACAATTTACTGCTGATGCATCCCATGAATTAAGAGGGCCTTTAACTGCTATTAAAGCTTCTGTTGATATCATGAAAAGTCATCCTGAAAGAATTCATCCTAAAGATACCAAAAAAATAACAGCAATTTCTAGTGCTACTGATCAAATGGGTCAGCTGATAGAAGACTTATTGTTTCTCGCAAGAACTGACAAAAAAGTTGTTATGCCAACTAGGGAAAAAAAAGCAGTGTCTCTCGATCAGATTTTACAAAATATTGTAGTTTTATTAGAACCTTTTGCCCAAAGTAAAAATATTACTTTAGAGTCCCAAATTCAAGAAGATTTTTTTGTTCTAGGAGAAAAATCTCAACTCACTCGTTTGTTTTCTAATTTATTACAAAATGCTTTGCAATATACCCCAGAAGGCGGAACTGTTATCTTAGAATTATACAAACAGAGTCGTTATGCAGTTATTAATGTTAAAGATACGGGAATTGGCATTAGTCCTGAACAACTACCCTATATCTTTGATCGCTTTTGGCGTGCCGATAAAGCTCGTTCTCGTAGAGAAGGTGGAACAGGTTTAGGGCTCGCTATTGTAAAAGCGATCGCTGACAGTCATGGCGGAAAAATTTCTGTTACAAGTAATGTTAATGTTGGCAGTTGTTTTCAAGTAAAACTACCTTTACTCAATTATAGTGGAGCGCAGACTATAAGTAATAAGTAATAAGTGATATAGTGTTTCTCTTACTCCTGTTTGCTATCTCAAAACTGAGATCTTAGGGCTTGTAGTAATATCTGATTTTCTTCTTGTGTGCCGATCGCGGTTCGGAAATAATAGGGTTCTAATCCTTGTTTGCCACCAAAATCTGCTACTAAAACATTGTTTTCTTCTAAGAATTTAACTAAATCACCAGAGGTAATTCCTAAAGGTTTGCTGTTAATAAAAAGAAAATTTGTTGCGGTGGGATAAACTATCAATCCCAGTTTTTCTAAAGCAGGAATTAACTGCTGTTTACTTTGGTGAATTTGGTTAATATTATGCTGAATATATTCTCGATCTTTTAAAGCGGCTCGGGAAGCTGCGATCGCAAGTTTATTCACAGGAAATAGTTGGGCAATCCGATAAAGATAGTCAGCAATCTTATGATTAGTAATGGCATAACCAACTCTAATTCCTGCAAGCCCAAAGCTTTTCGATAAACTTCGTAGCACAATTAAATTAGGGTAAATATCGACTAAATCAGCTACGGTTTCTTGACAAAATTCGTAGTAACATTCATCGATTACCACAATAGAATCTAGTTTTTCCAAGATTTTTAGCAGATTTTCTCTAGGTTCTAAATTAGCAGTAGGATTATTGGGATTTGCCAGAAAAATAACTTTAGTTTGCGGGGTAACTCGATTGATAATAGCATCAACATCTAAGCTGAAATCTTCTTTTCTTGCTACTTCAATTGGTACAGCTCCAACAACTTTTGTCGCGAAACTATAGACAAAAAATGTTGGCCTTGGCAGTATAACTTCTTCTCCTGGTGCCAGGAAAATTTTAACAATTAATTCTATTAAATCATCAGAGCCATTCCCAATGACAATCTGTTCGGGGCTAACCCCTGTATAATCTGCTAAAGCTGTCCTTAAACTACCACCTAAGACATCAGGATAGCGATTAATTTGATTTGCGGTTTCCGCGATCGCTTGTACTACTTTAGGCGATGGTGGATAGGGTAATTCTCCTTTGTCTAAGCGAATCGCATTTTCCCCTCTAATGATGGCTTGTTTGGGGCTTAAGTTTTTAATATATTCGTTGAAGAGACTATCTAATTTGATATTCAAGGTAGTAGCATAATTTTCATTGATCTATCTCACTATACAAGGAGAAAAAAACTTCTACCAAATAAGTTCAAGATTAAGTGTAAATCCAGGTAAAACCAAGTAGTTAATTAATATTAACTACTCCCAGGAATAATCAGTTCTTGCCCAAAAAGTATTTTTCCAGACGAAAATTAATAAAAAAATAGAAATTAACGCTCCTAAATTATATTTAACAACTTTTTTGAATAATTGATGTCGTTTTTGCCTTTTGTTATTTTGGGCTATATTTTGCAGGGAATCTGTTTCTTTTTGGAGATTATCAGTAATATCACTTTTTAAGTTTTCAATATCTAGCGACTCAGGAAATTTTACTTTATTAGAAGATTTTTTTTGAATTATTTCAGCAATAGTCTCTTGGGAATTAGCAGATTCTATCTGGGTCTGAAAATCTTGAATAACTTCCAATCTTGGGACAATTTGATAATTTATATTAGCATTATATGTATGATAAATTCGAAAAGCGTTATTAATATTAAGAGGAATTGCTAAGATCAGCAAGATAGCAAAAACTAGACATAACCAGGAAATAATTTTCAGGAAAATTTTTTCTATCGGAGTACGATAATTTGTGTCTTCGTAAAAAACAAAAACGATGCCGAGAAAGATGATGGGAATCCTTTCAATAATAGCTCCTATGCTCCGAAGTTCCCAATCAGGATTCATTAAATCTGGTGGAATAAAGATATTTATGAAATCAACCGCAGCCATCATCAGTAGTCCGTAACCAACTATTCGTAAAATAGAAATAGTTAAAATCTGTTGTTCGTTGGGAACTTTCATAGGGAAAGAAAGTTAAAGCAAATTGAGAATTAGACCTGTCTAGTATAGCGGCTCAGAATATTATGGCAATACAACATTAGAGATGGTCATTATCTTTTAAATAAGGCGTTAATTGTGATAATTCAAAGAGATTAAAGGTTTTTGACTAAGTATAATTTTTCCCTCCATCGATTTGAGAAACGCTATAAAATCAATCTTGAGCTCAATAATGAAATATTAAGAATGAACTTTAGTGAAGAACTAACCCTACTCTTGCGTGCCTGTTACCCTTTGATTTATATAGCTACAACCGAAGAAGAAAGATTAGAAAAAGCGATCGCAGAGATTGTTCGTCCTTTGGGAAATCGTAATGTTTATATCTGGGATTTTGTCGAAGGTTATGGCGATAATCCTAATAATCAAGGATTTGGCAAACGTAATCCGTTACAGGCTTTAGAATTTATCGAAAAATTGCCTTCTCAGACTGGAGGAGTCTTTATTTTACGAGATTTCCCCCGTTTTTTTGAAGATATTTCCATCTCCCGTAAACTACGTAACCTAGCTCGTGATCTCAAGTCGCAACCGAAAAATATTATTATTATTTCTTCACAAATCGATATCCCTGCCGAATTAGCTGAAATATTAACTATCTTAGATTTTCCTTTACCAACCGCTGCTCAAATTAAGACAGAAATTACCAGATTAATCTCAGCAACGGGTCAAGTTATAGGGTCAAAACTGCTCAATGAATTAGTGCGGTCGGCTCAAGGTCTATCCTTAGAAAGAATTAGAAGAGTTTTAACTAAAGCGATCGCATCCCACGGTAAACTAGAACCAGAAGATGTGGAATTAATTTTAGAAGAAAAACGACAATCGATTCGGCAAACCCAAATTCTCGATTTTTATCCGGCGACCGAACAAATCTCAGATATTGGCGGTTTAGATAATCTTAAGGATTGGCTAGTCAGAAGAGGAGGTGCTTTCAGTGAACAAGCCCGAGCCTACGGTTTACCAAATCCTCGGGGCTTACTACTGGCAGGAATTCAAGGCACAGGTAAATCTCTCACCGCAAAAGCGATCGCCCATAACTGGCATTTACCGCTCCTGAGATTAGATGTTGGGCGTTTATTCGCTGGTTTAGTGGGAGAATCAGAATCCCGCACGCGACAGATGATTAACCTAGCAGAAGCTTTAGCACCTTGTATCCTATGGATTGACGAAATTGATAAAGCCTTTGCGGGGGGCACCTCTAAGGGTGATTCCGGTACTACTAGTCGGGTTTTTGGAACATTTATCACTTGGTTAGCGGAGAAGCAGTCTCCAGTATTTGTAGTTGCCACAGCTAATAATATTCAGACTTTACCCCCAGAAATGTTGCGCAAAGGAAGATTCGACGAAATCTTTTTTGTAGGTTTGCCTTCTCAAGAAGAAAGAGAAGCTATTTTTCAGGTGCATTTAGGCAAATTACGCCCTCACAACCTCAAAAATTACGATCTCAAACGATTAGCTTATGAAACCCCCGACTTTTCAGGAGCAGAAATCGAACAAACTCTCATTGAAGCGATGCATATTGGCTTTAGTCAAAATCGAGATTTTACAACAGAAGATATCTTAGAAGCCGCTAGTCAAACTGTTCCCTTAGCCAAAACTGCCCAGGAACAAATTAAATTCTTACATGATTGGGCAGCCGCAGGAAAAGCTCGGATGGCATCGCGGAAAACTGGCATTTCGATGAGTTAGGAGGATAGGGGAAGTTGAGGGAAATATGGAAGACAAGGGAGACGAGGAGACGGGGAGCCCTAAAGGATTAGCTCCGCGTCACGGGGAGATGGGGAAATGGGGAAATTGGGAGATGGGGAGACAAAAAATCTTAAAGTCTTCAGCTTTCTGCCTTCCGATTCCTGCCTTTGTTAAATTGTTTGCCCTTGTATTTGTTGCCCCCACCAGGGAGTGTTGGAACTTAAGGAATGGATATTTTGATGATTTACAGTCCAAATCTTTTCAGGATCAAATAGAGTAAATTCTGTAGTGTCGATCGCAATAGTGTTCGGAGTTTGCTGTAAACAAAGTTGGGGATTGGTACTCAGAGCCTGCCACAATTGCAGTGCCGACCATTTTTGAGTAGTCACAAACTTTTGCCACAAGATCGGTAACGCCAACTGCAAACCGATCGCGCCAGTTGGTGCTTCGCTAAAGGCTACGGTTTTTTCTTCGTAGGTATATCCTTGATGATCAATCGCGATCGCGTCAATAGTTCCTGCTAGAACTCCTTGTTGTAATACTTGAAGATCGCTGGGATTACCTAGGGGAGGTTCGAGTCTTAGGTTGGGGTCATAACTAGCAAGATCGCTAGTACTAAATAGTAAATGCATCCAGGTTGTACTAGCTGTAACAGGAATTCCCCTTTCTTTCGCTGCGGCGATTAATTCAACTCCTCTGGCGGTAGAAATTCTCATTAAATGCACTGGAGTGTCGATCGTGGCGACGATCTCTAAAATAGCTGCGATCGCGGAAGCTTCGCTATAACCAGGATTTCCCACTAAACCATAACGAACTGAATTGACTCCTTCTCGGATCACTCCTTGAGTTGTTAATTCATTAGCGGAAACATCGATCGCGACCGGCTTTTGTAGTGGTTGGAGATACTCTAAAACTTGTCTGAGAAACGGCAAATCGGCGAGGGAAAAGTGATCGCTAAACCCGATAGCATGGGGACTAAGTTCAGCTAACTCTGTCATTTGCTTCTGTTCTCGTCCAGAGGAAATTGCTGACCAAAAATGAATTTGGGGCACCTTATCCTCTCCTAGAAATTGAGTTTTTTGTTGTAGAGAAGTTAAAACCTGAGAATTATCGATTCGCGGTCTGGTATCAGGAAGAACGGCAATTTGGGTAAACCCGCCAGCTGCCCCACTAGCAGCCAGAGTCTGTAACGTGTCCCTGGTTTCGTTTCCTGGCTCCCCACTATGACTGTAAAGATCTACCAATCCTGGACCGAGAACTAATTTTTGACCGTCGATAATTTGGGTATTTGGCGGAAAATTAGTAATATTTGAGTCTATAGCGGCAATTTTCTGATTAATAATTAAAACATCAGCAATGCGATCGCTTTCAGCAATAGGATCTAAGATTCTTACTTTTCGTAGTAGTCGGGGTAATTCTCCGTTCATTAAAATCTGGAAAAAATGGGATTTTCAGCTAGAGCATTTCAAGGTTCCGAATCCAATATTATAGTAAGCAGTAGTTCAGAGGAATCCCTTCTACAGTTAATTTAATATTCAATCCCAAATGCGATCGCAAAAAATCACCAACTTCAAACGCAAAAGGGCAGATTTAAAAATTTAAAGATTAGTAGAAATCGCATCAACAGGACAAGTAGAAACACATTGTTCACAAACCACACAACGCGATCGCATGAACTTGAGACGAAAACTTATCGGATCTAACGTTAGAGCTTTGGTGGGACAAACTCCGGTACATAAACCACAATCAACGCAAAGATTCTCATCAATAGCAATTTCACTATTAGCAGAAGAAACATCAATATTGCGACTAGTCATCCATTCGAGCGCTGCATCGATCGCGTCAATATCTCCTTGAAGTTCTACTGCTAGTTTACCCACTTTATCTGGGGCAATTTGGGCACGAATAATATTTGCCGCGATGTTGAAATCCTTAGCCAGAAGATAGGTAATCGGAATCGGTACGGTGGTGCGAGGAAAAGTTAGAGTAACTCGTTTTTTCATCAGAATTCAAGAGATAAGGAAGATCAAGGAGGAATTCTCTTATTTCTATTCTAAGTCTGGATGATCAGAACTCGACTGTTAGGATTGTCAGCGCGATTTCCCCATCAACTATTCAATATCTTTGGAATTAGCTGGGTAATAGTTTTTGTATTTGTTGAGGTTAAAGCGATAGTCTGAAATGTTAATTGCTATTGCTCCTCTTCAGGCGATCGCAAAAATATTTTACTCAGTCACCATAATTTGTCATCACAAAGCAAGCTTGGATGTTCTGTTGATAAATCAAACAATGCAGTTCAATTAGTAATTTGAGTTTACTTTTATCAGGCAGATGCTGATAAAAGGCTTTAATCACCGCATGAAAACAAACCGTAAATAGATAATCATTCCACTTTTTGCTGCCAATTTCCCAGTAGATAAGACGAGACTTCCGCACAGCAGCAGTATATACTTACGTTTGTTTTCGTAAGTATTACCATGCCCATTGATAATACTTAGCTCTTTATTCTTTACAAGATAACTATTAGTTAAATAACGATATTTCATGAAGTTAATGTTAAGAGATCGGAAAAAAATAAGCGTAATACTTAAATTATACAAGTATTTTTATTGAAAAAAAGTATGAGATCTCTAGGCACCTGTGATTGCCGTCACTGAAATATCTTTTTGGGGTTTTTACTATATATTCATTGGAGTTGATTAATTCTTTATTAATGCTTCTCTAAGCCAGAAAAAATATTATCAAGATTACTTAATTTCTTGAGTAAACAATATTTGTAGCGAAAATTACTACTATTTTTTTTTATTAAATAAACAGGAGAAAATAATGAAAACTTTATCTTATTTTTTAGCTACACTAGCTGTTATTGGTTTTGGAATGTTACCTGCTAATGCAGTGGAAAAAGACATCAATAACAATACAATAATTACTGATGCCACTGAGCAAATCAAACAATCTACCGAACCTGAAGCATGTTGTTTACCCATTTATAATTGTTGTTAAATTTTTATTTTAAGACACTAAAATCAAAAATATTTGAGATCATCTATTAAGTGTAAAATCTTATTTAATGAGTATTGAGAGTTCTATTTATTTTATAGTGCTCTCTTTTTTTAATTACGATTAGGGTTATGGTTTGTGAAAAACTAAGCTAATATTGCCAAGTAACTTTTCTCAATGTACTTGGTGATTCTAGTGCCGCAATTTTTAACTTATAAAGTAGAACATATTGTAACTGCTACTATTTTAAGTATTAATAGTCTATTTCTGAGTGACTCTATTAAAGCTCAAATAGTCCCTGATGAGACGCTCAATACTCAAGTTAATTTAATAGATGGACAACAAAAAATCACTGGGGGCACAGAATCAGGAACCAATCTTTTCCATAGCTTTAAGGAATTTTCTCCTACCGCAGATTTTGGTACCCATTTTGATAACAATAACTATATTCAAAATATTTTTATCCGTGTAACAGGAGATTCCGCTTCCTTAATAGACGGATTACTTAAAACTAATGATAGCGCCAGTTTATTTATTCTCAATCCCGCAGGTATTATCTTTGGGAATAATGCACAGTTAGGCATTGGCGGTTCATTTATTACGACAACTGCTGAATCAATTATGTTCGCTGATGGGACTAAGTTTGATACTAAAATCAACCAGCCATCACCATTACTAACAGTTAGTATTCCTATTGGTTTACAGTATGGCAATAATCCAGGAGCGATTTCTAGTAGCAATACTGAGCCTATTAATTTAAATCTCTCTCCTGGAAATACTATTGCTTTTTTAGGAGGGAATATTGATCTAAGAAGTATATCCATTAAAGCTTTTTCTGGAAATGTTGATATTAGTGGTATAGCTGAAGGGGAAATAATTAGCCTATACCCTAGTAATAATAAATGGGAATTTCAATATAATAATGTTAGCAAATTTAATGATATTAAAATTTCTCAAAAATCTCGAATTAATGCCAGTGGAAGCTCAGGAAACGTAAATTTGCAAGGTCAAGACATAATTTTAAATCATGGTATAAATATTGAGAATACTACAAATACAGATTTTGACGGAGGAAATATATCTCTGTCAGCAGCTAACGATATTGATTTAAACAACATTTTTTTATCAACCGAAGTAGGAGGTCTTGATGAAAATGGCTTACCTTTAGAACATCCAGTTCAAGGAAAAGGAGGAAATATAATAATTGAAGCCCAAGACATCAAAATTAGAAATGGTTCAGTAATTTCTGCGAGTACTCTAGATCAAGGAGCAGGGGGTGATATTACTATTTATGCTCGTGAATCTCTAGAATTGTCAGGTTTTAATGAACTTCGTCCCTCTCTAATTCTCAGTGGTGTAGCTGATAGTGGTGCAGGAGGAAATGTTCAAATTAATACTGTAAAATTCGTAATAACTGATAGTTCAAGAATAGATTCTAGTACTTTTGGAGCAGGCAAAGCAGGAAATATTATTGTTAATGCTCATGAATCAATTGTTATATCTGGAAACAAAAGCTTTTTTAGCAATAATCTTAATAAAGAATTAAAGTTTAATAGTGGGTTAATTGCTTCTTCTGGATTTGAAGGTTTATCATTTTCAGATTTAGGAGAAAGTGGAAGTCTAATTGTCAATACGCCTCGACTATCTATTGAGGATGGAGGAGAAATATCGGTTAGTAACTTTGGCTCAGAAGATGCTGGAGATATTAATATTAATGTAGAAGAATTACTATTAAATAATGATAGCCAAATTACTGGCAAAACTGCTTCTGGAAACGGAGGTTCAATTAATGTTAATGGCAATCAAATTGTGTTAAGAGATGAAGCTACTATTGCTGCTACAGCTGATTTCAATAGAGGTGGAGGGGATGGAAACGGAGGCAATATTGCTATTACAGCAGATAATATGGTCATGTTTGATGACAGTAGTATTAATGCCAATGCTTTTGAAGGTCGTGGCGGTAATATTTCAATTACGACCCAAAGTTTATTAACTCACAAGAACCCTGAAGATGCAATTACTGCTAGTTCTGAGCGTGGAATTGATGGCATAGTTGAAATCAACACTCCTGATACAAACTCCAAACTAGAAACTATACAAGCAAGGATCGCCCCCCTGGCAGGAGAAGAATCAATTGATACTAGTTGTGCTTCTGGTACAGATTTTTCAGCTAATAAGTTTGTTTATATTGGTCGTGGAGGTATCCCGAGCAGTCCTTTTGAATCTACAGGTAATAGAGAATTTCTGGGAGATCTTGGTCTTGAAGAATCACTATTTGAAGGTGTTGAGCTAGATGCTAATTATAATTTTCATCACCAGAAGACAGCCAAAACTCCCAAATTAATTATCGAAGCAACTGCATGGATCGTAAATGCTCAAGGAAATGTAGAGTTAATCGCTCAAGCTGCTAATGACTCTTTACCTTCAGGATGTTTATTCAACTCATATTTTCAATAATTTTAATAATCTTTACACTTAGCAACTTCCATTGCTGCTAAGTTGAGTTAGATTAGAGCAGTTTGTCCCTGAAATCGCTGATTAATATTAAGATTCACACCCCAGTAAAGTTAAATGGCAGTACATATCGAAACTTATGTTTTTAGATCCTACATTAATCCAAGCAGCTAAACAGATTTACCGCAATTATTATGATTCGCACCCTAAGGTCAAGATCAAACCATTGGGAGTTGCTCTGCATAAAGAAACTTTGAAAGGACAATTAGTATTTAAAGAGCCTCCTATTCTCTTACCAGGGGAATGCTTTATCAATATTAATCACCTTGAGGCAGAAGTTTATCCTTAGTAGTAAGTATGACTTAATTAATGAGGTCGTGGGATTTGGGTTAAAAAAAGGGGAATTGTTAACATAGTTCTGAATTTATAGTAATTGATTATGGAAACGCTGGTTTCAGCGATCGCGAATATTTTTATCTTTATTTTTGGTGCTTGTATTGGCAGCTTTTTAAACGTAGTTGTTTACCGAATACCCGCCAGTTTATCTTTGATTCATCCGCCTTCCCGCTGTCCCCAATGTCAACATCAATTAGGAAAAACCGAAAATGTTCCGATACTCGGTTGGTTATGGTTAAGAGGACGTTGTCGTTGGTGTAAAACCGCTATTTCTCCGCGTTATCCGATAGTGGAAGCAGTTACAGGTTTGCTGTTTTTATTAGTATTTTGGCATTTTAACTATACGATTCAAACTATTGGCTATGCTGTATTTTTAAGCTGGTTATTATCTTTATCTTTAATTGATTTGGATACAATGACTTTGCCTGCTTCTTTGACTAAATCAGGATTGGTGGCAGGTTTAGTATTTCAAGTCATTGTGGGTTGGCATGATGGACAAATATCAGGAATTATAGAACAGTTAATCTTTGGTATTAGCGGTGCAGTCTTAGGTATTTGGTTGCTAGAAACTATTAGAATTATTGGCACATTAATCTTGCAACAAGAAGCTATGGGAGATGGCGATGGCAAACTATTGGCAACTATTGGTGCTTGGTTGGGTTGGAAATTAGTTTTGATCTCGAGTTTTTTGGCTTGTGCTGCAGGAGCAATTATTGGTGGTGGTGCGATGTTATTTGGCATTTTAGGTAGAAAGCAACCGATGCCTTTTGGTCCTTTTTTAGCCTTAGGAGGCGCGATCGCATTATTTTATGGACATGAGATTGTTGCTTCCTATCTGAGTTTATTGGTCATTCCTTAACACGGTTTTAATAACCTAGGAAATTACGGTCTACTACTTCCTCTTTGAGTGTAACTTGTAGGCAGTTTAGCTATCTAGCTAGATCATGGAGTTGATTAATAATCTCCGCACATTGGGCAGTCACAGCTTCTAATTCTTCTCTCTTAGTGGATTTGGGTGGTTCAATCAAATCGCCAATCCGAATTGTTAGGGGTACTGGTTTGGGAAAAGCTGAATCTGAAAGAATCTTTTCAGTGCCCCATAAACTTACAGGAATCAAGGGAACTTGTGCTTTGGCAGCAATCAAGGCAGCACCAGATTTGGGATTGGTGATTTTGCCATCTTGAGTGCGAGTTCCTTGAAGAAAAATGCCGACGATCCAGCCAGATTCTAAAGCTTGGAGCGCTGAACGAATCGCGGAACGATCGCCGGTACTTCTATTAACAGGATAAGCTCCATAAAGCGCGATCGCATTTTTAAAGACAGGAATCTTGAATAATTCTTGCTTCGCCATAAAAGCTACAGGACGACCGATACAATTAGAAATTATTGGGGGATCGAAGTAACTAGCATGATTACTTACAGCGATCGCGGCACCCGATTTGGGGATTTTTTCTGCTCCATAAATATGTACTCGGAAGTAAGTATGCAATAAAGGACTAACGACTGACCATTTCAACAGGTGGTAAAGTACTAAACTAGCAACAGGTTCTCGATTTTTAGCTACCACAACTTACTCTTTATTTATTTTCAATGGAACAAAATAATTCCCAAGCATTATACAAGATTGTCCTGGAAAAAATTCGCCAATCTTGTAAATCACAACTTACTTTTGCCGAATATATGGATTTGGTTCTATATCATGCTCAATATGGTTATTACAGTTCGGGAGCTGTGGGAATTGGTGCCGAGGGAGATTTTTTTACGGCGGTTTCTTTGGGAAAAGATTTTGGGGAGTTGTTAGCCATCCAATTATTTCAGATGTGGCAAAATCTAGATTGTCCTCATAATTTTTCCTTAGTGGAAATGGGAGCAGGTAAGGGTGATTTGGCTCAAGATATTCTTAATTATTTATCTAAAAAATATCCTGAATTTCTTGAGGCTTTAAATTATATTATTGTTGAAAAATCTCCTAGTTTACGGACAAGACAACAGCAAAAGTTAGCAGATTTTAACGAAGTTAATCTTATTTGGAAATCTTGGGATGAGATTTCTGACAATGAGCTTATTGGTTGCTGTTTCTCTAATGAGCTAGTAGATGCCTTTCCTGTCCATCAGATAGTTATTAATGATCGAGCTTTGCAGGAAGTATTTGTTACAGAACAGGAGGGTCAAATCCGAGAACAATATGATGATATATCTACTAATAGATTACAAGAATACTTTGATTTGGTAGCAATAGATTTCAAGAAACAGGATTATCCTCAAGATTATCGTACTGAGGTTAATTTGATGGCATTAGATTGGCTAGAAACTATTGCCCAAAAATTACATCAAGGATATCTTTTAACTATTGACTATGGCTATCAGGCTGCTAAATACTATCATCCCCAAAGAAGTCAAGGAACTCTAAAATGTTACTATCAACATCGTCATCATAATAATCCCTATGTTAATTTGGGGCAACAAGATATTACTACCCATGTGGATTTTACAGCTTTAGAACATCAGGGAAAAAAATTGGAATTAGAGACAGTTGGTTTTACTAAACAAGCAATATTTTTAATGGCTTTAGGATTAAGCGATCGCCTTCAAGAGCTTTCTAGCGGTAAATATAATATTCAGGAAATCTTTCAACGAAGAGATGCGCTTCATCAACTTATTGATCCCAATGGCTTGGGAGGATTTGGCGTCTTAATTCAAGGAAAAAACTTAACCCAAGAACAACATAATCTTCAAGGACTTAAGATGTTTTAATTAAGTGACTATAGTTATGTTTATCGGTAAATATGATGGGCGATCGCGTAATTGTTTGGGCTAAAGTTTGGGGTATAGCTGCTACGCAAGGGGCTATTACTTTATGTTGGGTTATTTATAATCTTTACTTCCCTTCACTATTAGTTGAGTTTGGCTTTAGTAAAGAATTTGCGGTAACTTTACTCATAGCTGAAAATGCTTTAGAAGCAATTGTAGAACCAATATTTGGTGCTATTTCTGATAACCAAAAAACCAAAATTGGGAGTAAAATACCCCTGATATCTCTAGGAATAGAAATATCATCCATTCTCTTTATTTTACTTCCCTTGGTGGCAATTTTTACCACTCCCACTCAATTATGGCGATGGACGTTACCTGGATTAGCAGTGCTATGGGCTTTTGCCATGGCAATATTTCGCGCTCCTGTCATGTCATTATTAGGCAAAACTGCCCCTACTAATAAGTTACCCCAAGCTGCTAGTATTCTCAGTTTAGTGGGGGGAGTTATTGGTGCATTTCGTTTTGATGCTTACGGTGTTATTCTCAAACTGGGTGCGGGTTTTGCTTTTACTATAGGTTCGATCGCGTTGCTAGCTGCTGGTGCAATGTTAAGGTTGCTTAATCCCCCTAGTTTGGTAAGATCAGAAGATGAGGATACTATTAGAGAAGAAGCAAGAAATTTCTTTAAGTTTGCTTTAGTTTGTTTAACAGGAATTAGTGTTGCTTGGAGTCTGCGTTTTTTAATTCCCGCCGTGCAAAAATCTTTAACCATTGCATGGGGAGAAGCTAATACCAAAGTTGCTATGACTTTATTTTTTATTGGGTTAGGTTTAGCTGCCTTGCCTGTGGGAAAAATAGCAACAAAATGGGGTAATTCTCAGGGGATTTTATTAGGATGCATCTTGACTATTATAGGTTCTAATTTACTTAATCTTAAGAGCTTCGCCGATGCCAATTTTGTTTTGACTATAATTGTAGTTGTGGGTTTTAGTTTTGTTTTGAATGGCGCGATTCCTTTTGTTTTACAATTAATTCATCAATCAAGATCTGGCTTAGGATTAGGACTATATTTTGGTGCTTTAAGTGCAGGTATTAGTTTTTTTGATGTGATTTTTAAGAATCTAATTAATTTACCGCCAGATTTTAATCTGACAGGGGCTAATTTATCTTTCTTATTGATTATAATTTGGATCATTATTAGGTTAATTTTAATTTAAAATTAGGTCAAACTCCTGCGTTGATCCTCGAAGGGAAATAGAAATTCTCATTGAATTGAATCCAATTACTTATTTGCTCTTAAATTAAAAATGCTTGCAGAAATTAAAGATATAGCAGAAAAACTTGCCCCAAGACTAATTGAAATTCGTCGTCATCTCCATGCACATCCCGAATTAAGTGGGGAAGAATATCAAACAGCAGCTTATGTAGCAGGGGTTTTATCCTCCTGTGGCTTACATGTAACTGAATCTGTGGGCAAAACAGGGGTAATTGGAGAATTATCAGGTGACAATACAGATAATAGAACATTAGCAATTCGTACTGACATGGATGCCCTGCCCATCCAAGAAAGAACCAACCTCGAATTTGCTTCTCGTAATCCTGGTATTATGCACGCCTGTGGACATGATGTTCATAGCACCTTAGGATTGGGAACTGCGATGGTGTTATCCCAATTACCAGAAGCGTTACCAGGAAACATGCGTTTTATCTTCCAACCAGCAGAAGAAATTGCTCAAGGAGCCAGATGGATGGTCGATGATGGAGTTATGTCCGGCGTTGATGCTATTTTCGGAGTTCATGTCTTCCCTTCAATTCCGGTAAAAACCGTCGGTATCCGTTACGGTGCTTTGACCGCTGCTGCTGATGATTTAGAGATTATTATTCAAGGAGAATCAGGTCATGGTGCCCGTCCTCATCAGGCGATCGACGCGATTTGGATTGCTTCTCAGATCATTACTACCTTGCAACAAGCGATTAGTCGAACCCAAAATTCTTTACATCCTGTTGTCTTAACTATCGGAGAAATTGAAGGTGGTAGAGCTCCAAATGTGATTGCTGATCACGTTAAGATGTTAGGAACAGTCCGTTCTCTTCATCCTGACAGTCATGCTTGTCTTCCCAATTGGATCGAGAATATTGTCACTAGTATCTGTGATACCTATGGTGCAAAATGCCAAGTGCATTATAGTCGAGCCGTTCCTTCAGTCCAAAATGATCCTCAACTGACTCAGCTATTAGAATCTGCTTGTCGAGAAGCTTGGGGAAATGAGCGAGTACAAATTATTAATGAACCATCTCTGGGCGCAGAAGATTTTTCTGTATATTTAGAGCAAGTTCCTGGTTGTATGTTTCGATTAGGGGTCGGTATCCCAGAACAAAAAAATCATCCTCTTCATCATCCTCAATTTGAAATCGATGAAGCCGCAATTGTTACAGGAGTTGTGGCTTTAGCTTACACTGCCTATCAATATTATCAATAAATATGAATTATAAATTATGAATTACGTCTGGTGTGGATTAGCTTCGTTGAGATTTAATTTCTTAAGCTCTTAGCTCCTGGCTCTTAGCTATTAGCTTTAAGACTCAACTGAATTGATTTCAATGTTCCCTAAATATCTTATAGACAACGGCTAATACAGATAACAGCTAACAGCTAATAGCTTTTCTAAGATTTTGTCTTCCATTTAATTTACACCAGACGTGAATTATGAGTTAAGAGTAATGAGGAAAGAGGAGTTAATTGATTGATGTTAAATTTTCAACGATAAAGTTCTTGACTTCCTCGATAGAGTCAGTTCTTGTGAGAATTTGGGGAAAGTCTTGCATTTCTTTTTCTGGGCCAAATAGTATAATTGGCTTTCGGAAACGTATGGCTAGATTTGCCTCATTATGAGTTCCTTTGCTTCCGGGTAAAGCAACAATTACATCACTACTCAAAACACAGATGTGATTTCTACTAATTTGATTAGGATCATGGCCATCAAAAGTACCCAGCGGGGTTGTTATACAAATTTCCACCCAAGGATTAGGATAATTCTTTTTAGGAACAAATCCCCATTCCTGATTTGGTTCTGTAGGAACTATCCCAATACAAGTACCCTTTCTATTTTGTACTTGACAAAAAGCTTCCGAAGCACTTGTCATTACTCCTGAACCACTTCCTGTTAGTAAATGATAATTTTGTTGAGCAATCCATTCGGCTAGAGGATGACTAAATTCTACCCACGGGTCTGTTCCAGAACCTATTATCCCAATAATTTTTCTTTTCATTGGTGCTTCTTAACAAAAGTAGTTATACTAATTTTAGTAAAGAATATGACAGATATAATGTAGGGGTTTGGCAGTGCCAAACCCTTACCTAAATTGTATGTAATGAGATTGAAAACACGCTGTGAATGAATTAGAATTCCACCACAACCGGAGCGTGGTCGCTAGGTTTTTCTAGTTTTCTTGGTTCAACATCAATCCAACAATTAGTTGCGCGATCATATAATCTTGAAGTTAGATAAAAATGATCGATCCGCCATCCTCGATTTCGGCGAAAACCCGCAGCGCGATAATTCCACCAACTAAAATGTCCCTCTTCTGTTGTAAATTTGCGAAAAGCATCTTGGAAGCCTAAATCTAAGATTTCTTGTAAAGCGGCTCTTTCTGGAGGAGAAGACATAACATGTTGATCTTTATCTGTACTGTCATAAATATCCTTATCTTCCAAGGCGATATTAAAATCACCACAAACACAGAGTCCGACAGATTCTTCTTTACTTAATAATTGCAAATATTCCTGTAATAACTTTAGCCAAGCTAATTTGTATTCGTACTTGTCCCCTCCCACCGTAGCGCCATTAGGCACATAAAGATTGACAATTCTTACTCCATCGCTCACTCCTGTAATTACCCGTTTCTGGAGATCAAAATCCCCTACGCGATCGCCGATAATGGGGCTAAAACCACAGGAAATATTCTCTAAAGGATTGCGACTAAATATTGCCACGCCATTGTAGGCTTTTTGTCCTGAAATATAAAGATGATAACCTAAATCTTCAAAAGGAGTAAGCGGAAATTGTTCATCTCTAACTTTAGTTTCTTGCAAACAAAGAACATCTACAGGGTTACTGTTGAGCCAGTCGATGACAATCTGCTGACGAGTCCGAATTGAATTAACATTCCAGGTTGCAACTTGCATTAAGTTTCTAGGTAAAATTAATTTAACTAAGTAGAAAGTATAGCAATAATGTTGTTGGCCTACTTATTTAGTATTGCTCTTTGTTTACTAAGTAGTCGTGCAAAATAAATTACCTAGTAAAGATAGGCAACAGGAAACAGAAAAAATAATGTGTAATTAATTCTGCTTAGTTACTTAACCTCAAAAATTGATATTTATCAACCATCAAAATTGCTCACACCTTTCATTGGTGAATATCTCCTTATATCCATTCGAGGACTTGCAATCTTATGGAGATCAACGCCTTGCAACGAAATTATTCCATGAAAATGTGGTGCGGGCTACTACCGCTAGATGAGGTTTCTTCACTAGAATTGATAGTTAATTATCAACTGAGAAGCTTTCTTCCAAATCCATTCTTTTTTCTACTTGAGAGAGAAAATATCCAGTCATCATAGCTGAAGCTAAAAGATGGGCTAAATTTTCCCGATCTGTAGTGACTTTGACATTGAAATCTCCAGAAGGAAGCATTCCTACCAAGCCTTGAACATTCTGGGAAATAATCTGTTTAATTTCAGGACTAGCAGATTGTGCAATGTTAGATAGGATCTCAGGATGTTGTTGACGCAAGTATTGCATCAACGTATTTTGAACTTCTTCCTGTTGTGGTGATTCGGAGTCTGAAAAATCAAAGTTAAATATCATTAGCAATCAAAACTAAGGATTTATAAATGTGTACAGAGTCACAATATAGATTATAACCGCTAGCTTGCATAAACTTAATACGATAAGGAAGCTAATCGCAATATCTTTATATATGTTGCTAATTAATGAATTTGCTTAGCGCAATTCCACTCGCTTCCTAAAACCTAAGCAACTATTATAATTTGTCTTTCTTAAAAAATACAAGTAAATTTCAAAAGAACATATTTTTATATGCTGTTTAGATAAAAATTTATTTAAAGGCTTATTGCCATGCAAACTCAGCCCTCATGATTTTCTAGCAAAACTTCAGAGACTCAACATAAAGGGAAAATCAAAGTCTCGCCTTCTGCAGCTAGGGCAATTTTTTTGTTACTGCTAACAACTATCAAGACTATACTAATCATTGTGGATACGGTAAAAACCTATCAAAGGTGTGAGGAATAATTCGGATGGTTACTAAATTAAATTGGTCAGCTGCGTTGCTGCCGCTTACTATAGGTTCAGTTTCCTTGTTAGCAAATCTAACTTGGGCAACTGTTGCTCGGGGACAATCTGCTGCTAGTTCAGTTCCCGCTAGCCAAAATTCTCTGGTTGCAAAAAAATCAGAACAAGGATCAGTCCTAAAACTAGATCAACTTGCACAACCTTCTACTAAGGCTGCTGATTTGCTTCTCAATTGCGACAATGATCCCTTAGAAGTTAGGGACAGTAAGGTTAAACCTCCTTGTCAGGATCAGAATGAACCAATAGCCCAATCTGATTCTTCTTCGCCAGGAGATGGAGGAGGTGGAATCCTCCAACCAACCAAAGATAGACTTCAAATTAAATTTGCAGATAGAGACCCATACGGCTTCAACTTTGGCCTTGGCTCACTCATCGGTGAACCAAGTGTTTTGCGAGGAGGAACGAGATTAAAACCTAGCCCAACAGTAGAACAAGTTCTCGCTCTTTTTCCCATTGGTGGATATTTCGAAAAAGGTTATGGCCCTAGTCAGAGAACTTTATTCGAGTTTATTGGTGATGCCCAGGGTGCAGTATTTGACTTGAGTCACACTATAACTCCTAAAACATTCCCGGGACAATTATCATTTAATGCTCAGACTACGCGTTCTTTTGTCGGAGCCTTTACTGGTGATAATAGTATAGGAACAGAAGTCAACTTACCAGGAGGAGCCGATCCCTGGGTTCATCGAAGTGGAGGAGGATTTGAGTTTCTGTTTCCTATTTCCTCACCATTGAAAATTGCTGCTGGTTTTAACTATCAATTAGTTTCGGTTCGTACCGGGGCTTTTACCGTAAATACCAGCTCCGTAGATGAACTAGGCAATGCAGTTACTATTACTGATGACGGCCAGGATACTTTGACAACCTTTAATTTTGCAGCTTTATTAAAAGCAGTAGACAACGAAGCATTTCCCACTAAAGGAACTAAACTCGCTTTAGGAATTGACGCTTCTATTCCTACTGGGGATGCACAGATTTCCTATGGGCGTTTTACGGGCAGTGTGAGTCAGTTTCTCCCGTTGAATCTTTTTGGCTTTGCGAAAGGGCCCAAAACCTTAGTTCTGGCTTTTCAAGCAGGGACTTTCGCCGGAGATGTGCCACCTTATGAAGCTTTTGCTTTTGGTGGCGCCTCAACTGTTCGTGGATACAAGGGAGGTGCAGTTGGTACAGGCAAAAGTTTTATCCTCGCCTCTGCTGAATATCGCTTTCCCATTGCTAGTGAATTAAAGATAATAGTGGACTTTGATCTTCAGGGAGCCTTGTTCTTTGATTATGTTAATGACTTAAATACAGCTGGCGAGGTAATTGGTGAACCAGCTAATGTAAGACTTAAACCGGGTAATGGATACGGTTATGGTTTGGCATTGCAGGCTAAAACCGATTTTGGTTTAATTCGGGGGGACTTTGCTTTTAATGATGCTGGCGATTTTGTTGCTAACTTTACGGTAGGCGATCGCTATTGAAGTTGTTAATTACTTTAGTCTCTTGATGGATTCCTAGAACACCAATTCAGTATTCCAGAGCAATCATTAATTGAGAGGGAGAGGGAAGTGTGGGGGGTGTGGGGAGAATGAAAACAAGTGAACGACTATAATTCTTACTCTCAGACTTATGAAGAATATTATCAAACGATGAAGAGCCTAAAATCGTCAAATTTACGCTCACTGATTCTATGCTTATACTAGTTCGTGTTCGAAAGTGTAATTTTTTAAAATGCGAATTGGTATTAGTGTACCTTCGTTATTTTTGAAGAACTCTAATTAGAATCTTAGTGTGATTCAGCACTTCAAATTTATTTTTCTTGTGTACTGCTAATAAAAATGGATTTTATGTTAACTACTTTTCAGCCCTTACTATTTCTTTGGCTCAAGTGTTATGCAATGCTGGTCGGTACTTTTCTCTTTTTAGGCTGGGGAATTATTTATTTCAACCGTATTTTAGGCCCTGAGAAAAAAATACAATCGAGACAGAGCAGCCAACAAGCAATCACCCGAGATTTTTGGCAAAGTATCAAATCACTGATCACAGTCTCACTGATGCTAGCGGGAGGGCTTTATTGTCAACAACTGGGATTGACACTCTTGCCTATAAAGCTAACAGTTTTTAATGCCATTCCTCTTTTATTACTATCGATGGTAGTTTTCGATACATGGTTTTATTGGGGGCATCGTCTAATTCATGCAAAATTCCTCTACAAATGGGTTCACAAATGGCATCATCAGTCTTATGCACCGACTGTTTGGAGTAATAATAGCGATACTTTTCTGGATAATTGTTTTTTACAGTCTTATTTTCTTTTTGCACCCTTCTTCCTGCCTCTTTCTGGTTACATCCTAGTTGCTCATAAACTTTATGATCAAATATCGGGAATGATAGGTCATTCTGGTTACGAGTATTCAGCAGGGCAAGTATCTCGGTTTCCCTCACCATTAATCGGAGTTACTTTTCACGATTTGCATCATGAAAAATTCAATTATAACTATGCAACACATTTTTCTTATTGGGATCGGATAATGAACACAATTTATCCAGATTATGATGAGAAAATCAAGAGCTTTGAGCAGTCATCTCCAAGTAAAATTTTAATGGATTCATAGGAATCTTATTTAGAGAAGAATGTAAATAAATCAAAGGACAATAATCAGTGTCCTTGGGGATTTATAGCAAAGAATATAATACCATTGACGTAGGGGCGCATCGCGATGCGCCCCTACAGGTATAATGCTCAATCTGATCAAAACCTGGTAAAAATATTTCTGGAAATCACCTTAATACTTTTTATTTAAGTTTAATTCTAGACTTTCAGTTCTTCTTGGAAAAACTTTTTGCCAACTCTGTTACTTCGAATATATTACCGAATCTTGTACCATAGTCCTTAATGTTGCTCATCCAAGAACGAGAGTCGTAGATACTTATGTTAAATCGTATCTTGTCGAATTTAATCCAAAATTATAAATCTGTTGGCGCTACATCAAAACCATTATTGGAGTCACCGATCGCCACTGATGAATTGGAGCAAATGCTTGAATTTGGGGCAATCGGTTCTTTTGGATTTTATTTTATGCTTGGTTTAGCAGCAGCGATCGCAACTTTAGGTTTAATCGCCAATAGTTCAGCAACTATTATCGGGGCGATGATTATTGCTCCACTCATGAATCCCATTGTCAGCTTTTCCTATGCCAGTGTGAAGTTAAAGTATAGATTGCTGATCAAATCTACTCTGACGATATTGACAGGTATTTTATGTGTAATTGTAGTTTCTAGTGTTGTCACACTGGTAATAGGGATCAGAATTGCTGGTACAGAGATTCTGGCGAGATCTAACCCTAATTTATTAGATTTAGCAGTTGCTATGGCATCGGGAACGGCTGGAGCTTTTGCCTTAACTCGTCGCAGTATTAGTAATGCTCTTCCTGGTGTTGCTATTGCAGTAGCTTTAGTTCCACCCTTATGTGTGGTGGGAATTGGGATTGCTTTAGGCTCAAACTTAATAATTGAACCGAGATATCAAATTAGCGATGAGTTAATCAGCGTCGAGAATGGTGCTTTTTTACTGTTTTTTACCAACTTTATGGCGATTGATTTTTGTGGCGGTCTATTATTTCTGTGCCAAGGTTACAGTAACTGGAAGAAAGCATTAACCAGTTTATTATGCTCTTTGCTGCTGTTAATTTTTGTTACCTTGCCATTACAATTTTCCTTCCGAGGCTTAATCGTGAGAAATATTATTCTCCGCAACGTTGGAGAGTTGACCTATGAAAATCCCCATTGGATTAATGCGCAGCTCAGAGAAATCTATATAGATATAGATCGAGAACCGCTTCTGATTCGGTTTGAGGTTGTTGCCCCTTCAGGTTTGATAACTGAAACTGACGTCAAAATAATAGAAAATTCCTTATCCGAGAAGCTTAACCAACCAGTAAATCTCGAAATCAATCTGTTGGAGTTTAGGGGCTTGAGTTATTGAGCTACCGATATAAGCTAGTCAACATCAAATTTGCTAGTTAAGGCTGATGGGGGAACGGGGTGACAAGGAGACGGGGTGAGAATTTAAAGGTTTGTTTTGTAATTGATGAATATGCAAGTTAAATGTGGATTAGCTTATCAACTTTGATTTGCATATCAAAGTTATCTTTTATTGTTAACTTTACGGTAAGCGATCGCTTTTAAGGTATTAACTTCTTAAGAAGACCGCATTTTTGCTACCAACAAATTGATGTCTAAAGAAAGAGGGATAAAATTAATCTTAGACTTTTTTAGGTTTATAATTATTTACATAAATAAGAATAAATTAATAGTCTATTAGTGCTGAATAAGCAACTGTTACATAGAGCAATGAGCTTTCTAAAGTTGGGACTGATAGGTATTTGCTTCGGGAAATTTCCTCGGCTATCTCGTTGCGGAACTTTTTTGGTACTGATTTTGATGGCATTCACTCTTTCAACTTGTTCTGTTGCGCTGGGGCAAGCTCCAATTCAACAACTTACAGAAAAGATCCCTAAAATACCAATTTCTCAGCCATCAGACGAAACCTCAGTTCCCGAAATTCAGCAACCTGGCTTTACTAGAAATATCATTGGCGATATCGTTTATGCCCCCGTAACATTAGATGGCTATAAGCTTTTTGATGTGGCTTCCCAACTAGTTCTTTATCAAGAACAGAAAAAAAGCGATCGGGGTATCCTACCTATTGACATTCGAGTACGACATATTGAGAATGCTCTGAAAGCTATCCTGACAGTAGGCGATCGCGAAACCCTTGAGGTTAAAGTCATTAATTATCTTGATCGAACAAAAGTCGTCGCTTCTGACCAAAATGTACTAAATGACAAGCCAATTGTTACAGTGACCGATTTAGATGCCCAACTCTATGGGGTTGCTGAACCAGAACTAGCAGAGGAAGCAAGGAAAATAGTCTATCAAGCCTTGATCAGGGCATGGTCAGAACGAGAGCCAGAATATTTACGAAAACAGTCGCAATTGGCAATTAAAATAGGCTTTGCCATGATAGTTATTAGCGGCATCTTACTCGGATGCCAAATTTATTTACAAGTTCAGTGGCGCAGACTTACCGAGCGAGCTCAGAAAAATTACAAGCGTGAGCGTAGTTTTCTTGACCGATTGATCATGTTTCAACAATATAGAAGTAGAATAACAAGCGACGAAGAAAAAGAGAAAAGACATAATTCAGATTCTCCGCAAGAAAGTGAATTGACTGATCAACGAGAAGAACTCCTCACTACTCAGGATCAAAAAAATGTTTTAAAAAAGCTGCGTAGTCGCAATTTTTTTGTGCGACGAACTTTAGGAATTGCCCAAATTGTTATTTTGTTATTTGGTGTAGCTTCTATATTGCGACTTTTTCCCTACACCAGAGAATTGGGTTCACAACTATTAGGTAAACCTCTTTTGATCTTAGCAATTTGGCTAATTTTGAATTTATGTCAGAAAATAGGTGAGTTTATTATTGACTTGTCTTTACGAGATTGGTCGGAGAGAAAAACTCTCAGCAAAAGTTCATCTCAGCGTAATGTTTTACGCAGTTCTACCTTAGCGATAACTTTCAAAAGAATAATTGGGACTGTGATAGTTATCTTGGGGCTTTATCTGTCACTAAATGAGTTGAATATTCCTATTGTGGGAGTGTTAGCTGGTGCAGGGCTGGTTGGTTTTGCTCTTTCTTTTGCCCTTCAAGACTTGATCAAAGATCTCATTAATGGTTTCCGCATTGTCTGGATCGATTCCTTTGCGGTAGGAGATTTTATTGCGGTTGGTGATGTTTTTGGTTTAGTTGAAGATTTAACGCTCATCCACACTCAATTGCGAGATTGGGAAGGACGTTTGATTACGATTCCTAATTCGGAGATTAGAATCGTGCAGAATATGACTAAGGACTGGTCGCGAGTTGATTTTACCGTGGAGGTCGGGTACGAGACTGATGGGGATCTAGCGATCGCTATTGTGCAACAAGTAGCTGAGCAAATGTATAGTGAGCCGGAATGGCACAAGTTAATTATTGAGCCTCCAGAATTATTAGGTATCGATCGCCTTACTCACTCGGGAATTCTCATCCGACTCTGGATTAAAACTCAACCCCTTCAGCAGTGGATCGTGGGACGGGAATTTCGCCGCCGCCTCAAACAAACTTTCGATCGCGAAGGAATTGCAATCGGTATCCCCCAACAATCTTTGTCTTTGAAAAATTATGCTAATGGTAGCGAAAAATTCTTTGATAGTTAGACAAGGGTATTCTCAGCCTTTTCTATAATCTCCTGATTTTCCGCCAGTTTTACTTATCAGGTGGATAGACTCAATGCTCATAGATTTTTCTAAAGCCTTGGCCATGTCGTAAAGAGTCAATGCTGTAACCGAAACTGCAGTTAAAGCTTCCATTTCTACGCCAGTTTCCGCCCTAGTTGTAACGGTTGCCCGAATTACATAACCTGGTAAATCGCGATCGCATAAAAAATTAACCTCAATTTTTTTTAACGGTAAAGGATGACAAAGAGGAATCAAATCCGCTGTCTTTTTCGCTGCCATAATGCCCGCAATTTTCGCCGTCCCCAATACATCACCCTTGGGCGCATTCCCTGCTTCAATGGCTTCTAGGGTAGATAGTGACATTTTGACTTTCCCCTCTGCTACCGCTTGCCGACGAGTTACTTTTTTACCCGAAACATCAACCATTTGCGCTTCGCCTTGGGCATTGATATGGGAGAGAGAATTTTCTGCTTGCATTGTTAGATTCTATTATGCTAATATGGTTCCTCGTTGGGTTAATTTAGTTCAAGTTAATCAGACAAGCAGGGGCGTGTAGCTCAGTGGACTAGAGCACGTGGCTACGGACTACGGTGTCAGGGGTTCGAATCCCTTCTCGCCCGTTTTAACAAATATTTGCTAGCTATTAGCAGGCTTAAAGCCTAACTTCAATATTAATAGTTTAATGGTTCTAGAACAAATAATCACTTGTTCTAGAATTTTTTTAAGAGAATTTAGATATCAATCCAAATACTACCATCTTCTACTCGTGTAGAAAAAACTGATAATTTCTGTTCTGGGGAAATTTTTCCTAGTACATTGCCGACAACAGGCGGCCAAGGAGACCAGTTTTTCACATCTCCAGTGCATAAATCAAAGGCACTGCGATGAAATGGACAAACAATCGCCCCATCTTCGGTCAACTTCCCTTTTTTTAACGGTAGTTTTAAGTGAGGACAAGCGTTATTTACTGCGTGAAGCTCCCCATTATTATTGATGATTAGAATTTTTTGATCACCTACTTTAACAACTTTGCGATCACCTGAAGACAATTCATCAGCGGTCAGAACTTTAGTCCAACTCATATTTCTCCTTTTCATTAGTTTAGTGTTTCCTCTATCTCAATAGTTTGCCGTAATTCTGCTCCCAGCAAAACTAGTTGGCAACAATAATCAAAATTTGTTACCTTATACGTAGTCGTTATGAGTATGAATAAGATGATAAAAATAGTGGGAATAATTGGGAGTCTGCGTCAAGGTTCCTATAGCGCCTTAGCATTAAAGCAAGCTGTGAGTAAAGTTGAAGCTTTGGGTGCCACAGTAGAGATTCTCGATCTTAGGGAAATGCAATTACCTTTTTGTAATGGAGGTGATGAATATCCCGACTATCCAGATGTGGAGATCTTGAGGGAGAAAGTAAAGGCAGCAGACGGGTTAATTTTAGCTACTCCTGAATATCACGGTAGCGTTAGCGGGGTGATGAAAAATGCTTTAGATTTGATGAGTTTCGAGCATTTATCGGGTAAAGTAACGGGAATGATTAGTGTTTTGGGGGGACAGTCCAATAGTAATGCTCTTAATGAGCTGCGAATCATTATGCGTTGGGTGCATGCTTGGGTAATTCCAGAGCAAATTGCGATCGGACAAGCTTGGAAAGCTTTTGATTCCGAAGGTAAGTTAAGCGATGAGAAACTATCTGCAAGAGTTGATGCTTTTGCTCTTAGTTTATGGGAAAATACCCAAAAAATCAGAGGGATTGGCTAAGCTTTCATCTATTAAGTAGCTGTAGAAAATGAATTACTTAGTACTGCTGTGCGGAAGTCCTAAAGGATACCGCTCCGCATATCAAGAGTTACCCACCCCTAACCCAACCCACCCCCAGCCCCTCCAAGGAGGGGAGCAGGAGGGGAAGTCAAAAGTTTTTAATATCAAGCTTTTGAGCCTTTATGAATGATGCACTTATTGACGCCCACGTCTACTAGTATTGATAGGTGTTAGGTTTTAGGTGTTAGGAAACGAAAAAAATCAGCTTTCTCAGTTGCACCATAATTTGAACTATTGACGACCTTTTTGACTTTTTGTTGAAATGCCTTAAAATTCTCCTCACTAGGGGTAATTTTAAACTTTCCATTGCTTTGCACTTTAAAATGCCAGCCTAAAAAATCAAATCCGTCTGTCGTGGCTGTCAGCTTGGTTTTCCTTTCACTGATCTTCATTCCTCTTTCTGCTAAGAATGTTTCGATCTTTTCAAGTAATTTACCAGCATCTTCGTTGGGTTTGAGAATGAACACCATATCATCAGCGTATCTCACGCTTTTGCCTAAATCCTCTATCCCATTTAAGGCTATATTGGCGAGTAATGGGGAACATACTCCGCCCTGGGGTGTTCCTTGTTCGGGGAATTGGGGATTTACTCCTGCTTTGAGACAGAGCCATAATCCTTGTTTGATAAACTGAGGAGCTATAACTCTTTCTATGATTGCTTTGTGGCTGATACGGTCGAAACATTTTTCGATATCGAGCTCTAAGACTCTTTTATCTTTTCCGTTGCAGCTGCTTCTGAGATTACAGAACAGGAACTTCTGAGCATCATGTGCTGAGCGTCCAGTTCTAAATCCGTAGCTTCTGGCATGAAATTGTGCTTCATGTGCTGGTTCTAGAGCGTATTTGACAAGACATTGCCATGCTCTATCGGCTATGGTAGGAACTTTTAAGATCCGCTTTGTTCCATCCTTTTTGGGGATGGGTATCTCTCTCAGCTTTTTGTGTCTCCACTTGTTCACTGATTCTTTGAGCACAGATGCTAGTTCAAATCTTTCTTTGAATGTTAGTTTGGCCTTTCCATCTACTCCAGCAGTTTTCTTCCCTTGATTTAACTGTGTTACTTGTCTGATAGCTAGCATTCTTGCTGAGTGGGATTTCAGTATCAGCTTTTGGAGCTTCCTGGCTTTGGCCATGTCTCCAATTCTAATTGCTTTCCAAACACCGCATTGTAAGCGGAATAGTACCTTCTGAAATTCCTTCCAATTGGCTCTTTTCCAAAGTTCGCTATAGTTTTCTACGCGTCTAACCATACTCTACTCAACAATGTTTGTTCTGATTTCCTTTTGGCAATTACGCCTCATCCTACCCGTAGCCAGGGTTTCTGATGCTCGTCCATCCTACTGAGGTTTCGACCCCTCAGACCTGGCGCTACGTTTTTATTCGTTCCGATATTGAGATTTATCTGACAGTTTAGGACGGTTCACTTTGCCTATTACCAACTCGGAGAATACGGCTATAGTATAGAGTATGCCGTGAGTTTAGGTAATTAAATCCACATTGGTTATTCAGATTGTGGTTTGCCTTTGAGACACTTTTCTAGAACCTGTTTTATCCATGCTGTCTCCCCATTAACGCCAGTGTGCCTAATCTGTTTTAGCTCTGATTGCGTCCTGTCCCCAGCTTCACTCTGTAAGATTCCGAGCTTACTCGGTGTGGGCAGTTCGGGAGTCACTTTTCTCTTCAAGGGAAGGGTTTTCACCTCCATCCCAATATCAGTTCAGGGTACTTATAGTTTTCTCTCTATCATCCCCTGGATGTCCATACTCTCCTATTTTCTAGGAGTTCCTGACATCAACGAATCGCACCTATACAAAGGCTCTGCAAATAGTAGATGAATTAGAAGAAATGTACCTAGAGGATAAATTAAATAAAATAGATAGTTATATGGTCATTTTACTATTGCATTTAATCAAGAAAAATGCCCAACAAAAAACTACTAGATCCTGGGAGCAATCAATTCATAATTCAGTGAGGCAGATTAACAAAACTAATAAGCGTCGTAAATCTGGTAGCTATTATGCCAAAGCAGAGGTGTTAAAAGAAATAATCGATGATGCTTTTGAACCTGCTTTAGAAGGTGCAGCGATAGAAGCTTTTGATGGGGCTTATAGTGAACAAGAATTGTTGAGTAAAATTGATGTGGATCAAATAAAAAACACAGCATTTGCTTTACTAGATTGTTAATTTTTCTCTTCTGTCCTACCACTTTCCGAGATTTATTAATAGTAAAAAAAATACTGATTTATTTTTCAGACTTTGAATATTTAGTGAGTTTTATTAATTGTTATTTTGTAAATACTCTTCCTTCTTTAGGGCGATCGCGATGTGGAAACAGTTTCTTTCCCTTTCGCAGAAAAAATCAAATATTTAACTCAAGTTGCGGTTTATAAACTTTGGTCAACAGTTAAGGAGATTATAACTGAATCGCGCTCTTGCCAATTCTGTAATGTTAAGTTAAGAAAAAAGATCTCCTTGACAATGCGTAGTCATAGATGAAATCTAATTGAATTAGAAGTCTTTAGCTGTCATGACCAAGCCTCAAATCAGAGTGAAAATTGAAATTCAGGGACAAAATGCTGTCAAAGCTACTGAGGAATTGTTAAGCATTGAAGGACTCGACGGTAGTTATAAAACTGTATCCGAAGTGGAGCGAGGAGAGCCTCTAACAACCATTGCCACTATTGTTGGGATAACGGCAGGAACGCTAACTATTGCCGAGAAGCTTTACCAGTGGAATCAAAAATATCAGAAATCTTTACAAAACCCAGTTGGCTCAAAAATTGAGAAGGTTTTAATTGTCGCTCCCAATGGTAATCGGTTACTGCTTAAGGACGCGACGGTAGAGCAAATTCAAGAAATTCTAGGGGATTAGTAAAGTAGAAATGAAAATCCTCCACATTAGTTTGACACAGCAGGGCAATGATTATGCTTCGTTGCGCTATTTTTGGGACAATCCTAATAATTACAAGGAACATAGATTGCCTCTATCTGAAATCAAAGGCTTAAGTGATAGAGCAGAAACCGACTACTATACTCGTCTTACTGTAGATTATGCCAAAACTGGACAAGCACTCTACAATTGGTTAGACAAGAGTGATCGCCTTTTAGCTAGTGCTATAAAAGAGCCACATCCTGAAGGTTTGATCATAGCGATCGCTACTGATGAAGAATTAGCTCATTTACCTTGGGAACTATTGCATGATGGCGAGTTCTTCTTGGTGGAGAAAAGACCCTCAATTATTCCTGTGCGTTGGATATCTCATGGAAAACCGATTGAGATTCTTAACTCTCCTCAAAATCGCCCACTGAATGTGTTGTTTATGGCGACTTCGCCCTTGGGTCTTGAGCCTAGAATATACCCTGAATTAGATTATGAAGCAGAAGAAGGACGAATATTAGAAGCAACTAAGCGCACTCCTCTAAATTTAAGAGTAGAAGAAAGTGGCTGTTTAACTGAGTTAGGCTATGTGGTTCGGGAATATGAAGAAGGGTACTTTGATATCTTTCATTTGACAGGTCATGCTACTTATGAATATGGAAAACCTTATTTTCTGACTGAAGACGAATATGGCAACCGAATTGACAGCAACACAGACGAAATTTACCAAGCCTTGA
>JASJDR010000128.1 GCA_030065615.1 Xenococcus sp. MO_188.B8
GACGAAATTAAAAAACAGCAGGAGGTAGAGCAGATAAAGCTTTTGGCTCCAAATCAAGAGAGGGTTTATGGGGTAAATAGGTGTAAGCAATCAATCCCGCTATCAAGTTGACCAAAAAATTCCAAACGCTTCTACTGAATCGGTGTCTTAGGCAAAGTCATGGGGCTGATTGATCGCGTATTGTCTTGCTAAAAACGCTATCAATTAATTCCATCTTGTAAATGGCGTAGTTAGTTTATATTAAGGCGATAATTGATCTTTGATCCTAAAATTAGAAAACATTAGACAAGATGTGAAACCCTCACCCTTATAGTGGGGGTTTTTCTTTTTTACAAATTACAACAGACCAAGATAATTTGCTGCAATATTTGTAACAGTTTTTGATTACCCTAATTTTACCTATTCTTGTAATACGCTAGTATTTTTCCTGGTTGATAAGATTGAATCGCTTTCATATACTGCGCTCTTTCAAAGGCACTTTCGTCAGGACAGTTAATTTGGCTCATGCTGCCCTGCATTTGCCTAACTGACTCGTATTCATATTCTTCCATCCACTGACGCATGCCCTCTTCTATTACCTGAATATGTTCGATGCCATGACGTAACAAGACGCTTACCAATAGTGTGACATTGGCTCCAGCCATTAACATTTTGAGAACATCTTGGGGTTTATGGATACCGCTAGTTGCTGCCAAGTCAACATTTAGCCGCCCATAGAGAATCGCAATCCAACGCATCGGTAACCGCATAGCTTGAGGAGTACTCAACAACACATTGGGTTCAACTTCCAAAGCTTCAATGTTAATATCAGGCTGGTAAAAGCGATTAAACAGAACTAGTCCATCTGCTCCTGCTTCGGTTAACTGTTTCGCCATATTGGCCATGTTGCTAAAGTAGGGACTGAGTTTGATCGCTACGGGAATCGTTACTGCTGATTTAACTGAGCGGAGAATCTCAAGATAGTTTGACTCGACTTGGCTTGCTGTTAGGTCAAAATCCGTCGGGACGTAATAGATATTCAATTCTAAGGCATCGGCTCCTGCTTGTTCGATTTGCCGAGCATAATCAGTCCAACCGCCCAAAGTCGAACCATTGAGACTAGCGATGATCGGAATGTTGACCATTTCCTTAGCTTGACGAATCTGGTTCAGATATTCTTCTGGCCCAGTGTGAAAAATTTCGGGCTCTGGAAAATATGTCAGAGCTTCAGCAAAGCTATGGGTTCCATACTCTAGATGATGTTGTAGCTCAAACTGTTCTTGGGTGAGTTGCTCTTCAAACACCGAATGTAAAACAACCGCCGCAGCTCCCGCATCTTCCATGCGCTTGATATTATCGATATCTTCGGTAAGTGGCGCAGCCGCACCCACAACTAAGGGCGATCGCAGTTGTAATCCTAAATAGCTAACAGTTAAATCCATAATTTTGTTAATTCCTAATGATTATTTTCAGATCTCGTAAGGTGGTCAAATCTTAAGTTTCAACTTAATAAAATACTTGTACATTAATTTGCCCACCCTACTTTTACTCGCCTGCTTGCCCATTATCGGGTTTGTTTGCTAGATATTCATGCATCTGCCAGCGGTTATTGACGTCATCTTGGGCTTCTTTGAGTAATCGTTTGGCATCCTCGGGTTTACTTTTGGTGAGCATTTTAAAGCGATTTTCAGCGTACATAGATTGGCTAACCTGTTTTTTAGGCGATCGCGAATCTAATTGAAGGGGATTTTTGCCTTCTTTCTTCAAATTGGGATTATAGCGATAGAGTAACCAGCGACCGCTTTCAACCAACTCTTTTTGATGTCTCATAGCGGTGGTCATGTTAATGCCGTGGGCAATACAGTGACTGTAGGCAATGATTAAGGAAGGGCCATCATAAGCTTCTGCTTCAAGAAAAGCTTTGAGGGTATGCTCGTCTCTAGCTCCCATAGCGACACTTGCTACATAAACATTGCCATAGGTCATCGCAATTAAACCCAAGTCTTTTTTCGGTGCTGGTTTGCCTCCCGCAGCAAATTTAGCGACAGCAGCCCTCGGAGTTGCCTTAGAAGATTGACCCCCAGTGTTGGAATATACCTCAGTATCCATCACTAAAATATTGACGTTGCGACCACTAGCAATCACGTGATCTAGTCCGCCAAAACCGATATCATAGGCCCAACCATCACCACCAATTATCCAAACACTCTTTTTCACTAGATAGTCGGCGAGGGATTGGAGATTTTGGATTTGGGATTTTAGATTAAGATCGCTTTGGGAGGAGAGTAATCGATCGAGACTTTGTTTGAGTTGGGCAACTCTTTCCCTTTGTTCGTAAATATCTGCCTCGGTTTTTTGTTCAGCATTCAGAATGCCTGTTACCAGATCACTACCTAGTTGAGGGCTTAACTTTTGCAATAGTTCGCGGGCAAACTGACTGTGTTTATCGATCGCGATGCGGAAACCCAAGCCAAATTCAGCATTATCTTCAAACAAACTATTAGACCATGCTGGACCCCGTCCTTCTGCGTTTTGCGCCCAGGGAGTGGTCGGCAAGTTACCGCCATAGATCGAAGAACAACCAGTAGCGTTAGCCACTAAAGCGCGATCGCCAAATAACTGGGTCATCAACTTAATGTAAGGTGTTTCCCCACAACCAGCACAGGCTCCTGAGAATTCAAAGAGAGGTTCTTGCATTTGCTGTTGGCGAATCTGATTCAGTTTGAGTTGACGGCGATCGGGATTAGGCAAATTAAGGAAGAAATCCCAGTTAGCTCGCTCTTGCTCCCGCAGGGGTAATTGATCCTCCATATTTATTGCTTTCAGCGAAGGTTGAGATTTATTTTTCGCCGGACAGATATCGACACAAATGCCACAACCAGTACAGTCTTCGGGTGCAACTTGAATGGTAAATTTTTGACCGCTAAAGTCTTTATCTCTCACCTCAGCAGACTTAAAGCTAGCAGGCGCATTAGCTAATTGACCTGGTTCGTAGGCTTTACCGCGAATTACTCCGTGGGGACAAACCATAACGCATTTGCCGCATTGAACGCAGACATCGGGGTCCCAAACAGGGATGAATTGGGCAATGTTGCGTTTTTCCCATTTAGAAGTACCTGTGGGATAGGTGCCATCGCAGGGTAAAGCACTGACAGGAAGCTGATCTCCTTCTCGGCTGACCATTTTGCCTAACACTTGACGTACAAATTCTGGAGCAGTATCGGGAATCACTTCTTTCTGATGAACCTGGCTAGTAACTTGGGTGGGGATTATCACTTCAAAGAGATTATCCAGAGTATTATCTACTGCTTGCAGATTCATCTGGACAATTTTTTCTCCTTTCTTGCCATAGGTTTTCTTGATCGCCTTTTTAATTTGCGCGATCGCCTCTTCTTGGGGTAAAACTCCCGCTAGAGCAAAGAAACAAGTCTGCATCACGGTGTTGATCCTGCCACCCATGCCACTTTCGCGAGCAACTTTATTGGCATTGATTACATAGAATTTAAGCCCTTTGCGGATAATTTGCTCTTGAATTTCTATCGGGAGTTGTGACCAAACTTCATTAATGTTGTAAGGACTATTGAGGAGAAAGGTCGCATCAGGGATGGCAGCTTTGAGGACATCGAGTTTTTCTAAGAAATTCCATTGGTGACAACCGACAAAGTTTGCCCGATCTATGAGATAGGTGGAGCGAATCGGCTGATTGCCAAACCGCAGGTGGGATACAGTAACCGCACCAGATTTTTTCGAGTCGTAAACGAAGTAGCCTTGAGCATAATTATCGGTTTCTTCCCCAATAATCTTGATCGAATTTTTATTAGCTCCGACCGTACCATCAGAGCCTAAACCATAAAACATTGCTCTGACTACGTTATCGGGTTCGGTGGAAAATTCGGGATCATAGGATAGGGAAGTATGGCTCAGGTCGTCGTTAATCCCGATAGTAAAATGATTTTTCGGCTTATCTTGTTTTAAATTCTCGAAAATGCCCTTAATCATCGCAGGATTAAATTCCTTCGAGGAAAGACCGTATCTTCCACCAACAATCTTCGGTAGGGGCTGTTCGCGACGCGAAGCTAGTCCTTTAGGGCGAACAACCCCTACATCGTTATTTTGCCAGTATTCACAAATGGCGGTCACTACATCAAGATAAAGGGGTTCGCCACTAGAACCTGGTTCTTTAGTGCGATCGAGCACGGCAATTTTCTTAACTGTTTGTGGTAATGCAGCAACTAAACTCTGAGCATCTAATGGACGATATAAACGAACTTTAAGGACGCCAACTTTCTCCTCTTGTTGATTGAGATAATCTACAGTTTCATGGACAGCTTCACATCCTGAACCCATGAGTACGATAACTCTTTCCGCATCAGCGGCACCGTGATATTCATATAAACGATAATGTCTTCCTGTCAGTTCACCAAATTGAGCCATTAACTGCTGAACAATTTCTGGACAGGCATCATAATAAGGGTTAACACTTTCGCGAGCTTGAAAGTAAACATCAGGGTTTTGGGCTGTTCCCCGCAACACAGGACGATCTGGGGTCAAACCTCTAGCGCGATGAGCTAAAACTAACTCGTCATCAATCAGCGATCGCAGAACACTATCTTCTAGCAGTTCGATCTTTTGAATTTCGTGGGAAGTCCGAAAGCCATCAAAAAAGTGAATCAAGGGAACTCGCGCTTTCAATGTAGCTGCTTGGGCAATCAGTGCAAAGTCATGGGCTTCCTGCACTGAAGCCGAACAGAGCATGGCAAAGCCAGTAGCACGGGCTGCCATGACATCACTATGATCCCCAAAAATAGAGAGGGCTTGGGCTGCTAGGGAGCGTGCCGCAACGTGAATTACAGCCGAGGTCAATTCTCCCGCAATTTTATATAAATTGGGAATCATCAACAGTAAGCCCTGAGAAGCCGTAAAGGTAGTAGTTACAGAGCCAGCTTGCAATGCTCCGTGTACCGCTCCTGCTGCTCCACCTTCCGATTGCATCTCCACAACACTGGGTACTGTCCCCCAAAGATTAGTCATTCCCTGGGATGACCAAGCATCTGCCCATTCTCCCATCGGTGAGGCGGGGGTGATCGGATAAATCGCGATCGCCTCGTTTAGCTTATAAGCCACTCTAGCGACTGCCTCATTTGCATCTAGGGTAGCAACGGTTTTCCTCTTCATATTTGTTAACCCTTTAATTATGTATTTTACAAATGGTGTAAATGTTGCTTTTTGTTTCAGGCTAATGGATTAAAAGTTAGTATGTGTGACAAAAAAACTTGATTAAAAATTGCATAACTTTAACAACTTTTATGTTGTTTTTCTCTAATAAAAAGCTAATTATTTTTGTCGTTTTTATCGCTTTTTAAATTCCTCAAATTACTAGCGGTAATAATTTATTGCTTATATTTATATGATCTAACAAATAGCGTTATCTATCTCTTATTGTTTAGTATTTTTTAACTTTACTTAGCTAAATAATATATTAATTCTTTTTCTGCAAAAAATAAATTTATTTGAAAACTTAGATCGCGACTTATACTGAAATAATTAAGCTGTCGTGAAGAAGAGTTAGAATAATGGAGATTATATATATTAGTTTAGGCGAACATATGCGACAATTGACTATTTATTGTAATATTAAAATGTTATTTTAGATCTTGATTGTATTTGAATAAAAAAAGCGATCTCATCAAACAAATAAATTCTTATTTATAATTTTCGAGAAATTGACTAGGAGTTAAAATTTTGGGTTGACTAACAAGAAAGTCTTTAATATTACGAGTAACAATAATGTCTAATTGATTAATCACCGCACTACTATATTGAATAGCATCTTCAAAATCTTTAAAATTCATATTTAATGCCATAGATATTATTCTACTATCGACATTGGCAACTTGACAGATACTAATGATATTTTTCAGGAAATCTAAGGCAAGTTCTTTTCCTTTTATTTTTCTAAGAATGTAATAAATATCGCTAATTGTAGATGCAGAAATATATGCTGTAATTTGCTTTTGTTCTGCAAGATAAATTATTTCTTCACTATCTACAAACCAAGGTTGACGTTCTAATGCAAAATCAAGAATAACGTTAGTATCCAATAAAACTTTCACAGATTATGTTTCTCTTTTAAATAATTCCATTTTGTGTCGTCTAAATTTAAAGCTGATGTTGCAGGTTCAGTTTTAGCAAACCAGTCTTGAAAAGTTTTAACTTTAGATGGTCGTTTAGATGATTGCTTATTACTAATAATCTTAGAATCTTTGTTTTTTTTATCTGACTGTAAAACAATTACCTCCACATCACCAGGGGTTAAATTTGTAGGTTCAGTGATGATTAATGTCCCGTCGCGATCAACTTTTCCTTTGAGTTTATATGCTTGCATAGTTGGAAAGTGATTTTATATTTTTATTTTAATGTTTTCTCAATTATTTTTTAATCAGATTAGTCTTCAATAGGTATGTCGTAATCACCAACACATAATTCATCTACATTTCGTTCAAATCTTTGTTTTTTATTATCTAGACTACTTTCTTTTTTATCGCCATTATTTAATATTTTTAATAAATCTGAATTAAATAACTCTAGTATATTTGAAGGTAGCGCACAGAAGATATCCCTAGTTTCTCGACTAATAGGTTGCTCATTCTGTAAAAGTATTCCAATAGCTTTAATTAGCTCATTTTGATATTCTGAATTTATGAGTTCATCAATTATTTGATTTCTGCGTTTTTCATCTATTTCTATTTCTCTAAACCTTAGTAATACATCTTCTAATAAATAAGTTCTAATCTCATGACAACTGAGATTTAGTTTTTTAAAATCTTTAATTAAGTTTTGAACATATTCAGATGGGGTTGTCATGATATTTACTATTAGAATTTTATTTAGCTAAAGAGCAAGAATGACAGTAAAAATAAATTTTATTTCTTAACCTATCAATTTTAAAATAACCAGAATGAGCGCAATTATCTTTAGTATTTTCACCAATTCCCACTGCTGTTGCTGACTCTTGAGTTACTATCTTATCGTTAGGATTATTCAAGAAAATTCCATCAATTACATCATCCCCAAATACGATTTTAGATCCATTACTGATATCTGCATGATAATTTCCTCCATAGGAACGAATAGTAGAAGGTATTGGCTTAAAATTGAGCATTTCTAGAAGAGTTGAAGAGGGACTCATATCAATAATTCCTTTAGGCAAATTTTCAAATTTTGATACTATCAAAGGAGCTATTACATATCTAAATACTGCACTAGGTACATCAATGACTGATATACCTTTCTCAATTTTCTCTACAAAAAGATGAAGATATTTAAGAAGATTTGAACCCAAATTAACAAGAACTGTTCCTTGATGTGGAGTCCCATAAGTCCAAATTTCTGGTTTAGTTTTATATTGACTATAGTCTAGTAATCTAGCTGCTATTCTACAGACTAAACCACCTCTTGAATAACCAATTAATAGGAGATGCTTACACTTTATTTTATCTAAAATTAGCTTCCGAAGCTTATTCGCATTTTCTGGTATTGAACGAAAAGTGTCATGTTCAAATCGATAAGTATGTACTGGTGGTTTTCTATTTGGAAATTTGTCTTTTGGGTAAAGTAAGTTTAGTTGATCAAGCCCGCAAGAAAAAGCTCCATGAACAAAGACAATACAACAGTCGCCATTGAAAGGCTGAACCTTATCTAAGTCTAATCTTGGGCAGTTTTCGGCAAGTTGGCGATAGCGTGCAGCATACCACCATAATCTTGGCTTAGATGTTAAATCGTGTTCAAATCTTCCTGGAGGATCTCCATATAGTGCTCGCGCCACCATACCAACATAGAAGCCTTTTCCTTTTCCTTTAGTTTTTAGAGTAGTAATAAAATCTTCATCTTCTTGGCGAAATTTGCTGATAAAGTCACATACGAAAGAGTTAGAACCTAAGTAGCCACGCCATTCAACAAAAGCAATTGATTCTCCTTGATATCGTTCTGCTAATGGCAGAGTTTCATTATCTTCTGGAATATATTCTAGTATGAAGGAATCATCCTGATATTCTTCTGGAACACGAATAACTACTAATGTCTTATCGTGCCAAGCAATTGTCCGAAAGTTATCATAATTACCGTTAGTGCCAAATTGCCACTTAAGAGCATCATCTTCAAACACAACTCTTTCTTGAACACTTGGGCTTGGTGTTTCTTCTCCAATGTCTGTTACTGATTCAGGGTTTAAACTACCTAATTCTATGGGAGATTCAGCAATATTTCTGCTCCATATAGCGATCGCATCTCGCCCAGGAAGCCCATTCATTTCTCTACTTAATTCCACTTCTTTTTCAATAAAGCGAAAAGTGGGTATTTCTTCCCCTTCTAATGCTTCAAGAACAGCATCTCGAACAAGCTCAACTGTAACAGTTTGTCCTTGTCTAGTAACTAAACTGACTTCCTCATTTACTTCTTGAAGACTTCCATCTAATTCTCTAAACACTTTCCACATCTTCAATCTCTCCTACTAATTTAGATATAGCAATTCTCACAGTCATGAGGTACGGTCAAGCCAAAATAGCTGAAGATTGTGAATGCGACCTTATTCAATTTAATTATAGTCTAAAAAAACTCTGTAAGCAGCCGAAAAAGAAAGCGATATTGGTATTCCAAATATTATTTAACAATGGAAGTGGCAATATTAGGGCTATTCGGATTTACTGCTAATGTTCGACTACTGGGAATAATCACTAAATCCATATCTTCGAGGGGAATTGCACCTAATAATACTTGATCGCCCATTACTAAAGCACCGACAAACCCGATCCGATTTTGAAAACGAATTTCTAAAGGACCGACATAGGAAACAAGCTGACGACTGCCATCCGCTAAGGTTACTTCTTTGCGATCAACTTCATCTAATTGAAGCTGAATTTTGATATGCTCAGGAATACATAAATGAACAGTACCAGAATCCGCTAAGGCTTCTACTTCTATCGGATTAAGTTCATTTTTACTCGGATTTCTTAATTAAATTTTGCTAAAAACCAATCCCATGATTGTATCTCCTGGTTAACAATCAACCAAAATTTAAATAGCACTATTATTTTATGTCACAACCAGAACAATCCCTTAATTCTAAGAATATTAATAGTCTTCGTCGTCTTTCTCAGTTACTCGATAATGCTATTCCAATACCTGGAACTAAATATAGGATAGGTCTAGATCCTATTTTAGGATTAATTCCCGGAGGAGGTGATACTATAGCGGGGGCTTTAGGTGCTTATATCATCATCCAAGCTGCACGAATGAAAATACCTCGCAAAGTCTTATGGAAAATGGTCGGCAATATTTTATTTGATTCGGTAGTAGGAACTGTTCCCGTTTTAGGGGATCTTTTTGATGTTGCCTGGAAAGCGAATGTCAGAAATATGGCTTTACTTGAAGAGCATTTGTCTGTGAATCAACAAGAGCAAAATCAAAATCATAATCTATTATTTTTGATTGGACTTGCAATCTTGCTATTGATTATCGTGGTTGGATTTGCCGCTTTGACTTTGGTAATAATCAGTTGGTTATGGAATAATTTACTAAATAAACCTGGATGATCTCTAAGTAATAAGTAATAAATAATAAGTAATAAATAATTAAGTCTTGATTTGATAAGCTTTTCGAGTATTTCTAGCTACTAATTTATAGCTACTTATATCAATTTAGAAAATAACTAAGACAGATAAAAATTCTCCCTGTCTCCTTATCTCCTTGTCTCCTTGTCTCCTCGTCTCCCAGTCAATCATCTGTATCAATTAAAAAGCAAACTGATATTAGGGGGTTATCTCAGGAAAAATTAACTGCATAATGGCAACATCTAACCATTGTCCTCGGTAATAGCCAATTTCTTTTTGAATACCGACTATTTCAAAGCCAAACCGTTGATGAAATTTAAGACTCTGGGGGTTAGTTACAAGAATTTTTGCTACTACATGATGATAGCCAAAGGCTTTTACTTTCTCTAATAAAGCATTTTGTAAAGTGTTACCATATCCTTTTCCCGTCGAAGCCAAGCTGAAATAAATCGAAGTCTCACAACATAGATAATATCCAGGACGATCGCTGTAACGCTTAATAATTCCCCAGCCAATCACTCGCTCCTCTTTTTGAGCAACTAATATAGTTTCTCGATGGTTAAACTTCTTCACTATAGCTGCGATTTCATCTGAAGCATAAGCATGATGATCCATCGTAACTCCACCAAAAGCGATCGCTTCATTATAGATATCGGCGATCGCTTGAAAGTCGTTTGTTAAATAGGTTCTAATTTGCATCCAGAGAAGAAAAACTTATTGCCAACAGAATCAAGAGTTTGCTCAATAATTAACTGTAGCAATGTTCATCTCACTGGTCAGTGACGCCAGAATATCTAATCTCAGCGTCTGCGTATTAGGGAGTATTAACTGGCGGAATTAAGTTTAGCCATATACAAAACTAATAGAGCCAGTAAAATGGCTGCTTGCTTGCGTGATGCTGAAATTGTTCTCCGTTATATCAGTTATTCATTATTAACTGGTGATGGTTCTGTTTTAAATGATCGTTGTTTAAATGGTCTTAAAGAAACCTACTCTGCATTAGGAGTTCCTACTAGCAATACCGTAAGAGCAATCAATATCATGAAAGCTTGTGCAGTTGCTCATATTCAAAATACTAATACTCAAGCTCAAGCTGGCTCTAAATTCAGCCAAGCTCAAGTTACTGAAGGTGACTGTTCTGCTCTAGCTTCTGAAGCTGCTAGTTACTTTGATGCTGCTGCTGCTGCTATTAGCTAGTAACAAGGTTTAAGTAACCAAATCAAGTTCAATTTTGAAAACACAATTAATTTACAACAGGAGAAATCAGAATTATGAAATCAGTGTTAACCACTGCCGTCGCTTCTGCTGATTTAGCAGGTCGCTTCCCCAGCTCTTCCGACTTAGAGTCTGTACAAGGAAGTTTACAACGTGCTGCAGCTCGCATGGAAGCAGCAGAAAAATTAGCTGGTAACTACGATCAAGTAGCGCAAGAAGCAGTAGATGCGATCTACAAAAAATTCCCCAATGGAAGTGGTCGTGACATCGATGCTAATACTCAAAGAGACAAATGTAAGCGCGACATCGTTCACTATCTGCGTCTCATCAACTATTGTTTAGTAGTTGGTGGTACTGGTCCTCTTGACGAATGGGGTATTGCTGGAGCGCGGGAAGTATACAAAGCTCTAGGAATTGATGCTGCAACTTATGTTACAGGTTTAGCATTCCTGCGCGATCGTGGTTGTGCACCTCGTGATATGTCTGCACAAGCATTAACAGAATACCGCACTTACCTAGACTATGTAATCAATGCTATGTCCTAGGACAAAACCTTCAGGAGAAAACCAATGGGAAATTTAACAAGATCAGCGGCCCTTGGTTTAGATGCTTTTGAAGGAGCTGCTTTGGAGCTTCGTCCTTTTTCCACAGAAGAAGATTTACAAGATGTGATCCGAGCAGTTTATAGGCAAGTATTGGGTAATCAGCATATCTTGGATAGCGATCGTCTCTCCAGTGCTGAATCTGCATTAAGAAATGGCGATATTACAGTTCGTGAGTTTGTCAGACAGGTGGCAAAGTCTGAATTGTATCAGTCACTGTTCTTTCATGGCTCTTCCCAATACCGCTTTATTGAATTAAACTTCAAACATCTATTAGGTCGCGCACCACAATCTCAATCAGAAATCAGCGAGCATGTAGCCACTTATAACAATAACGGTTACGATGCTGAGATTGATTCCTATATTGATAGCGATGAATACATCAGCAATTTTGGGGAAAATACTGTTCCCTTTGCTCGTGTTAGTTCTCAAGTAGGCTTAAGTAATGATAGCTTCAACAGAATGTTCTCGTTACTTAGAGGTTCAGCAACTAACGATAGTAGTGGAACTGCACGCTTGATTACTTCCATTGCTGCCAATACAGCTACTGCCATTAAACCACCTGCTACTGGTAACGGTGCTAATTATGGCAATACTGGCAAAAAGTTTCAAGTTACTTTTAGTAGTTCTAAAGGAGCTGCGAGATTGAATAAGTTGAGTCGGCAAACGTCTATAGTTAGCTACAATCAGCTGTCTCGTAAAGTTCAAAGTATTCACAAATCTGGTGGTACTATCTTGAAAATTACTGAATTAGCTTAATATATTTGGCTTATCGAAAATGTCATTAAGATCTCTTGAAAACTTATTTCAAGGGATCTTTTTTTGACATTATTTTCGTTATCTTCATAATATGTTGAGAATCGAATCATTAAAAACCGAAATCCCGATCATTAAAATATTGATAAGTACCAGGACAAAGTTAATTCTATATAAAGTTAATTCTATATATTTAATCAATTAACTTCTGTTACGAAATTGCAATTGTGAATAATGCTTTAGTGTATTATTAATTTCTTGTATAATACACTATATATAATAAACTAAAAAAATATTTATTGCTCTCTATTGTTTCTCCAAATCCTAGTTAAACAAAATGTCTATACAAATAGAATTATTAGAACAAAGTTTTAATTATATTAAGCCTTATAGAAATCGATTCATTATTTGTTTTTATGAAAATCTATTTAAGGCTAGCCCAGAAACAAAATCTCTATTTGCGGATATTGATCCAGAAACCCGAAAAAATCAGTTTTGGGTTTCTTTAATCTTAGTTGTGGACAATCTTCATCAACCTGATAGTTTAGATAATTTTCTTCACGGATTAGGAGCCAGACTATTTACCTCTGGAGCATCACCCGAGCATTATCCTCTAGTAAGAGATGCTTTCTTTGCTACTTTTGAACAATTTTTAGGCAGTGAATGGACTTCTGAATTGCAACAAGCTTGGCTCGATGCCTATTTTATTTTTAGTGGCATGATGCTTGAAGGTGCTGAGCAGGCTCAGAAACAAATGGCTCAAAAAACTCATTTTTCGGAATCAAATAATAATATTCCCACAACAGCTACTGCAACCACAGTTAAGTCAGTTAGTAAAAAAACTAACGAATCCCGTGAGTCTCATAAGGGATTGTTAATTGGTGTTAGCGTTGCCGGAGCGATTACTCTTATTTTGATACTAATATTGCTATAAATTTAATCTTTTTATTTAAATGTTTTTGTAATCGATATTGACCCAAATTTCCTAGACAGCTTACTCTTTTCTAGGGAATCCCCATCCTTTAGTGAAACGAAGGACTGAGAGGATGTCAACATGCTCTCGCTGCGTTCCATCTGGTGCGACTTAGTGATTAAGATACAGAAATTGCTGAATTTAATTTACTTGTAACATTGATATCATTTGCTGTGCGGCTCACGATCACTCCTAAGATCGTTATACAAGTAGCACGATTCATAGTTTGACGGTTGGTAAAATAATAGAGTTCTATCGTAAAAAAATAAAGTTATCGTTACAAAAGCCAATAAAACTTAATTTTTAAAGGGGATGATTGCACAACAATTGCACAAAGACTTTGCTTGAATAATCTTAGTCCAAAAACTAAACTGCTGAATTTCCTAACTTGAGGAACTGATCTTTCTAATTAATGAAGTTAAGAAAAAACAAGAAGTGTCAAGCGTTGTATTTTAACTTTTGTTTAGCTAAAGAAATAACAAAGTTAGGATTCAGTTTTCTAAATCTAATTTTTGGTACCAATTAATATTCAGGAGAAACATTCATGTTTGATGCTTTTGCCCGTGTAATTTCCCAGGCCGATGCCAGAGGTGACTATATTACCGATAATCAATTTGATGCGCTGAAAAATATGGTTGCAGAGAGCAACAAGCGGATGGATGTGGTCAATCGCATTACTAGTAATAGTTCACAAATTGTTGCTAGTGCAGCCCGCGCCTTGTTTGCTCAACAGCCTCAGTTAATTGCACCAGGTGGTAATGCCTACACCAGTCGTCGGATGGCTGCTTGTTTACGGGATATGGAAATTGTCTTGCGCTATGTTACCTATGCTACTTTTGCTGGGGACGGCAGTGTTTTAGAAGATCGTTGTTTGAATGGTCTTCGCGAAACTTATGTCGCGTTGGGCGTACCTGGCGGTTCAGTAGCCGAAGGGGTTAATAAAATGAAAGATGCGGCGATCGCTATAGCTAATGATCGCAATGGAATCACAGCAGGAGATTGTAGTTCTTTGATGGCTGAATTATCAAGCTATTTTGACCGTGCTGCGGCGGCTGTTGGCTAACTTAAGCTCTCAATAAGAACCACAGCTAATCGCCATGATTAGCTCGTAAACAAGACAAAGAAATTACAAGAGGTATATTATTAATGAAAACTCCCATTACAGAAGCCATTTCAACTGCCGATTCCCAAGGACGTTTCCTCAGCAGTAGTGAAATCCAAGTGGCTTTTGGTCGCTTTCGTCAAGCAACTGCTAGTCTCCAGGCGGCTCAATCTTTATCTAGCCAAGCAAGCAATTTAGTCAATGGTGCAGCGAATGCAGTGTATCAAAAATTCCCCTACACGACTACAATGCCAGGGAATAATTATGCTTCAACTCCTGAAGGCAAAGCGAAATGTGCTCGTGATATAGGTTATTATCTGCGGATGGTTACTTATTGCTTAGTCGCAGGAGGGACTGGTCCGATGGATGACTATTTAATCGCGGGAATTGCGGAAATTAACAGTACTTTCGAGTTATCTCCTAGTTGGTATATCGAAGCTCTCAAACATATCAAAGCGAATCATGGTTTAAGTGGCGATCCGGCGGTGGAAGCCAACTCCTACATTGACTATGCAATCAATTCTCTAAGCTAGTGTAGTAAAATTTGGCTCGGAATTGTGGGTGACGATGAGACTCTTGTTTTTGTTTGATGGTTACCTGGGATTCCGAGTAGTTTTTTCACCCCCAGCTATAGGCTTTGAGTTCTAAGCTTTAAGCCTATTGTTGCATTAGATCCTGTAGGAATGAGAATTTTATTAGTTGATGATGATCAAACTTTAATTGATTTGCTAACCAGAATTCTGGTGCAAAAAAATTATGCTGTAGATGTGGCAAAAGATGGGGAACAGGGCTGGATTTATGGTTCTACCTATAGCTACGATTTAATGATTCTCGACTGGTCTTTGCCTAAACTCGATGGCATTAGTTTGTGTCAGCGTTTTCGTATTAATGGTTATGCCAACCCAATTATCTTATTAACTTCTCATGATGGTAGTCAAAATAAAATTAGAGGTTTGGATGCCGGGGCGGATGATTATCTTTGTAAACCCTTTGATCCTGAAGAATTAGCTGCTCGAATTCGCGCTTTATTGCGTCGTATCAATTATGATTTTTTTTCTGTCTTAAGTTGGGGAAGTTTGCAACTAGATCCTCGTAATTGCAACGTTGCCTATCAAGGAAAGACCTTATATTTAGGTGCTAAAGAATACCGATTATTGGAATTATTGCTGCGTCATAGTCCAGAAGTTTTCAGCATTGAAGAAATTATCGAGCGCCTTTGGTCATCCACAGAATATCCAGCCGAAGCTACAGTCCGCTCCCATGTGCGACGCCTGCGCCAAAAATTAAAACTAGCTGGTTTACCTGAAGATCTAATAATTACAGTAAAAAAACAAGGCTATTATCTGAAACCTTTCTCTCAAGAGAATAATAAAGAGCATAAAAAATCACAACATATAACTGCTTTAACGTCTATCTGGAAAAAAAGTCGTCTCAAAAGAGAGCAACAACTAATAGTCTTGGAAAAAACTATAGAATCTTTACAAGTTGGCAATTTAGATACTAGCGATCGCATTTCGGCAATTGTTGTCGCCCATAGTTTGGCAGGTAATCTAGGCCAATTTGGCTTAGAGCGAGCTTCCCAACTCGCTAAAGAAATCGAACAACTGCTGCAAAATGATCTGAGTCACAATTCAAAACAACTATTGCAGTTATCCAGTAAATTACAAGCTCTAAATCAAGAATTAACTATAAATCAGAATATTACTCACCAATTACCTAAGAAATTGGCAGCAGATGCTCCTTTTTTGTTAATTGTCAACGATGAAGAAAACTTTACAGAGCAATTGCGCTCAGAAGCTCAAATTCAAGAAATTGCCACTAAGATCATTTCAACACCCAAATTAGTTAGAGCTTGGTTGGCAGAAAAACAAGCTCGCTATGAACAACTTCCAGATGTTGTTGTGCTCAATATATCCTTTATGGAGGATGCAGCCGAATCCGATTCTCAACAAGAATATTTAGCGTTAATTGCCGAATTTAATTTACTTGTGCCATCGATACCAGTGGTCGTGATCGCTGATCGCAATTGCTTTCAAGATCGTTTGCAGGTAACACGACACGGAGGAAAATTTTATCTCCCCCAACCAGTTAGCCCTAGTCAAATTATCTCAGTTTGCCAACAAGCATTAAAATACTCTGCTGCGGGCAAAAAAATTATGATTGTCGATGACGATATAGAACTATTGCAAGTATTGCCCAGTTTACTAAAGCCTTGGGGATTTAAACTCACCACCCTAGACGATCCAAGGCAATTTTGGGATGTGCTTCAAGCAGTAGATCCTGATTTGCTTGTATTGGATATTGAAATGCCCCATCTAAGTGGAATTGAACTATGCAAAGTCCTGCGAACTCATGCTTATTGGTGTCAACTCCCTGTGTTATTCTTAAGCGTACATAGCGATCCCAATATTTCTAATCAAGTATTTGCTAGCGGTGCTAATGATTTTATCAATAAACCGGTTGTCGCTCAACAACTTGCTCATCGGATTCTTAATCGTCTAGCAGTCTCTACAAATTGGCAGAGGTAAAGCCTCAACTTTATGCTTCACCTCCTGAGCTTTGAAAATCAAGAATCTCAAGATGTTGCCATCTTTGTGGGTCAGAATTCCAAAGCGAGCATTGGCAAATACTTCAAAGCTATGAACCCAAATTTCGTTTTGAAGTTATACCAATTCACTTTAACTTTGCTAAGAATGAATTCGACTAAGTCAAAGGCTGCACTTGTCTAATGCATAGCGTTCATTTAGTGAATTGGTATTATTTGCCATAATCATTCAAGGAAAGATTACTTAGAAACTTTCATCTTACGAGTCATTTCCTTAAATTTATTTAGGCTTGCTCCTGGACGACGGTTAGGTGCTGGTTTAGAAATTAAATAATCAGTAGCAAAACCACTTTCGACAGCTTCAGTTTTACTCTTATTGTTCGCAAAAACAGCATTAACAATTAATTGTTCTACGCGATCTATTGCCTGAGATGGTTCCGGTGCCTTCACAACAGAAGGCTCTTGGGTAAGATCCGGAGATTCTTTCTGTTGCGTTTTTGTTTTTTGCTCAGGTTCAGTTTTTGAAGCAGTTGCAGCACTTACAACAGTTTTCGCTTGCTGAGCTAGTTTAGCAGCTACTGCAGTTTTACTATCAGTTTCTTGATTCGATTGATCTTCGTCAAGTTGCAAGAAAAAATCTGAAGATTTTTTACTTAAGGAAAGAAATCTTTTAAACATACTAGAATGGGTTTAAAAAAATATAAAGATGATAGATGAAGAATATTTGTAACAAAACTTAAGGTTGCTAAAAGCAAGACGGACAGCCATTGATCCTTCTTGATTCCACAAGTTTACATGAACCAAATACCATTCCATTATTTATCATAAAGCATTGGTTATCAAGAATAAAAAAATAATTTTTTTAGTAAAAGTTAACAACCAAATCACAATTATGCTCTGAGATTAGTATTTGAATTATGATTAACTTCAAAAATTAAAAGTTATTTTTATAGTTTTAAGTCAACGCCAATCTAAAAAAAATTAAGTTATCGTTACAAAAGTAAATTAAACTTTATTCTTTTGGTGGGGTTATTGCACAGAAATTGCACAAAGAATTTGATTGAATAATCTTAGTCCAAAAACCACTGAATTTTCTAACTTAAGAAATTTTTAGTGTTGAATATTAATGTTAAGAGAAACGCGCAAGAGAAGCTTCAAGTAGCAAGCGTTATTTTAAAAACTTTTATTTGACTAAAAAGTAAAAAAGTTAGGATTCAGTATTCCCAATCTGATTTTTTTTGAACAAATTAATATTTTAGGAGCAGCATTCATGTTAGACGCTTTTACAAGGGTTGTTTCCCAGGCTGATAATCGAGGTCAATTAGTAAACGATTCCCAAATTGATGCCCTCTTAGCTATGGTCAAAGAGGGTGCTAAACGCACTGATGTTGTAAATCGTATTACAAGTAATTCTTCTTCAATTGTAACCAATGCAGCTCGTGCTTTGTTTGAAGAGCAACCTCAGTTAATTGCTCCGGGAGGTAATGCTTATACTAATCGTCGAGTTTCCGCTTGTTTACGAGATATGGACATCGTTCTGCGCTACGTCACCTATGCGATATTTTTAGGAGATGCCAGCGTGATGGAAGATCGCTGCTTGAATGGTCTAAGAGAAACTTATGTTGCTTTAGGGGTGCCTACTACTTCTATGGCTACTGGCATTCTCAAGATGAAGGAAGCAGCTATTGCGATTGCCAACGATCCTAATAACATAACTCCGGGTGACTGTAGTGCTTTGATGGCTGAAGTCGCAAGCTATTTTGATAGAGCAGCGGCAGCAGTAGGCTAATAGTTAATGAACTCACAGTAAGTTTTAGACAGAATTCCAATTCTTGTTCGATGTCTGTCAACTCAATAAAGTAAATTTTCCAGCTCAAGCTTTTTCCAGTTAAAAAATTCTAGAAAATATTACGGAGATTTTATCCTAATGAAAACACAATTGACTGAAGCAGTTACAACTGCTGATTCTCAAGGCCGTTACTTAGGCAACGTTGAACTTCAAATCGCCTTTGGTCGGCTGCGCTTGGCGAATGCCGATCTACAAGCAGCAAAAGCTTTGTCGGCTAAAGCTCAACAGTTGGCTCAGGGTGCTGCTAATGCCGTCTACCAAGCATTTCCCTATACAACCACAATGCAAGGCAAGAATTATGCTTCTGATGATCGCGGTAAAGCTAAATGCTTACGAGATATTGGCTACTATATCCGAATAATTCAATACTGTCTGATTGCTGGAGGAACTGGGCCGGCGGACGATTATTTACTCGCAGGGTTAGCTGAAATGCATAACAGTTTTGAATTGGTTCCTAGTTGGTATGCTGAAGCACTCAAATATATAAAAGCTAACCATGGGGTAACTGGAGATCCTGGACTCGAACTCAATTCTTATATAGACTACATTATTAACGCACTCTAGTTATATGGTTTTCTAGGGAAGATGAGCAAAGCCTTAGGTATAAGATAATTTTGTTGGCGGTTGCGGACTATTCTATGAAAATGTTGTGACAAAAAAAATGTTTACAGCAACTTTGCAAAAATCAAATCTACAGAACGCTCGCTTGAAGAGTCTCACCCTAGCTTAAACCGTAAATATTAAGACATATAATTACAAAGGAGAAACTAAGTGGCAATTACAACGGCAGCATCTCGTTTGGGAGTATCTGCTTTTAGCGATCGCGACCCACTGGAATTACGTCCTAATTGGACTCAAGATGATGCTAAAGCTGTGATTTATGCCGTTTATCGGCAGGTTTTAGGCAACGACTATATCATGTTGTCGGAACGGCTAACGGCGACAGAATCTTTGCTGTGTAATGGCTCGATTACGGTGCGAGATTTTGTGCGAGCAGTAGCAAAGTCAGAACTGTATAAGCAAAAATTTTTATACGATAACTTCCAAACCAGAGTCATTGAATTAAATTTCAAGCATTTGCTAGGTCGTGCGCCCTATGATGAGTCGGAGGTCATTTATCACCTCGATCTTTACCAAAATCAAGGTTTTGAAGCGGATGTCGACGATTATATAGATTCAGCTGAATACGAAGAAAACTTCGGGGATAATATTGTTCCTTATTACAGAGGTTTTACAACTCAAACTCAGCAAAAGACCGTCGGTTTTACGCGGATGTTCCAACTGTATCGCGGTTATGCTAATAGCGATCGATCTCAAGCCGCTGGCAAGCTATCCCGTTTGGCTAAAGAGTTAGGCGCTAACAAAGCTTCAGCCGTAGTTGCCCCTTCAGGTGGAACAGCAGGATTTGCCTTTCGTTCAGCGAGCAAAGGTGACGCTTCTGTTAGTTCTTTTGGTGGCTCTAAAGCTTTTGGTTCTGGTCGACTGTTTCGGGTTGAAGTCGCGGGAATTGGGGGTCCAGGTTATCCCAAGGTTCGCAGAGTTAATAAAGCTGTCATTATTCCCTATGAAGAACTCAGCTCTCATATGCAGAGAGTACAGCGCCAAGGCGGCAAGATCGCCAGTATTATTCCACTCTAAGTCAAGGTCTAAGTATCGTACTTAATCTATCTCAGAGAAAAAACTTACATCCATTTGAATTTATTTTTTGAGGAGGAATCCATCAATGAGTATTGTCACGAAGTCCATCGTGAGTGCTGACGCTGAAGCTCGTTATTTAAGTCCTGGCGAATTAGAAAGAATCAAAGGATTTATCTCTTCTGGTGCTAGCCGTTTACGTGTTGCCCAAGTGCTTACTGAATCTCGTGAGCGGATTATCAAAGAAGCTGGAGATGCTTTGTTCCAAAGACGTCCTGATGTTGTTTCTCCTGGAGGAAATGCCTACGGTGAGGAAATGACTGCCACTTGTCTTCGAGACCTAGACTATTATTTGAGACTAGTGACCTACGCAGTTATAGCAGGCGAAGTTAGTCCGATTGACGAGATTGGAATAATAGGAGCTAAAGAGATGTACAAATCTCTTGGTACTCCAATTGACGCAGTAGCGCAAGGCGTTCGTGAGATGAAAAATGCAGCTTCTTCTTTGATTTCTGGAGAAGATGCGACTGAAACAGCATCTTATTTTGACTATGTTGTCAGAGGATTACTAAACTAATATAATCCTATCTTTTAGCAGCTAACACAGAGCATTCTTCTTTGATGCTAGAGAATATTCAGACTAAATAAAATCAGGAAATCAAATTATGCAAGACGCAATTACTTCTGTTATTAACTCTGCCGATGTACAGGGTCAGTACCTAGATGGCTCTAGCTTGGAAAAGCTCAAGGCTTATTTCCAAACTGGAGAACTCAGAGTTCGTGCTACTAATGCCATTAGCGCCAATGCTGCAGCCATTGTAAGAGATGCAGTAGCTAAATCACTTCTTTATACTGATACTACTCGTCCCGGTGGCAATATGTACACCACTCGTCGCTATGCAGCTTGTATCCGTGATCTGGACTATTATTTACGCTACGCGACCTATGCTATGTTAGCTGGCGATCCTTCCATTCTTGATGAGCGAGTACTTAATGGCTTAAAAGAAACTTATAGTTCTTTAGGAGTCCCCGCCGGAACTACAGTGCAAGCTATTCAGGCAATGAAAGAAGTTACTGCTGGTTTAGTTGGTGAGGCTGCGGGAAAAGAAATGGGGGTTTATCTTGACTATATTTGTTCGGGTTTGAGCTAAAAACATGAATAATTAGGCTAAAACCAGGGAATTCCTTTTAAGCTGAAGTCTTCAGGTTCTTTGTGGAGCAAAGGTTTTAAGATTTTAAAAGGAATTTTCTGTAACTTGTATCTATAATTTATTGGAGCTTTATTTAAGACTGGAGGTTTATGTAAACGTGGCTATTCCTTTACTCCCTTATTCCCCTACCTGTCCAAACCAGCGTGTAGATGCACTGGGTGCTCGGGATGACGAAATTATTATTTATTCCACTGATGATCTGTTTTCCCCAACAGAGATTGGAGATCTTATTGATGCTGCCTATCGCCAAATATTTTTCAGTGCATTTAAGTGGGATCGCGAAGTTTTCCTAGAATCTCAACTTCGTAACAGACAAATTACAGTTCGTGACTTTATCCGTGGTTTACTGCTTTCTAATACTTTTATTGACAGCTTTTACAATAAAAACAGTAACTATCGCTTTGTCGAACACTGTGTACAAAAAGTTTTGGGACGTAAAGTTTACAGTAATACTG